>JAIVHQ010000252.1 GCA_020200995.1 Flavobacteriales bacterium | reverse complement strand
GCTTTTCTTCGTTGAGTTCAGAGAGCACGTCGGCCGCGTCATCGGAGTCGATGTGATCGATCACCTGCTCGGCAATCTCTCGGGAAGTCAGTGTTGAGAGCAGTTTTTCACGATCGTCTTCATCGAGCTCGATCATCACCTCGGCTGAGGTCTCGCTGTCGAGGAGTTTGAAGACGTAACTCGCTTCGGCAGTTTTCAGCTGCTCAAAAATTTCAGCAATATCAGCCGGGTGCAAATCTTCGAACTCCTGTTGGATGTAACTGTCCCTTCCCTCGTCGATGGCATCGCGGAGGCTGTCCAAATATTCTCTCGTGAGTTCAAACTGCATAGGTGCGGCTTTGAGAAGCTCAAAAGTATGAAAATAGAAGCGGCGGTTCTACTACTTTTTCGCAGTGTCGGACGAATTTAAGTCGGGGGTCAATTTTGCCGCGAGCTCGATAAAAGTTTCGGGCGAAAGGCGCTCCGGGCGCAGGGATAGGAGTTCGGGATCGATCTCTGTTGAAATTTTCCCTAGAAAAGGGGAGAGGCTATTGCGCAGGGTTTTGCGGCGCTGGCCGAAGGCGGTTTTTACCACGTGTTTGAAAAAGGAATCGGACACAGGGAGTTCGTGCCGCTCGTTTCGCGAAAGCCTGATCACTCCGCTTTTTACTTTTGGGGGCGGCGAGAAGCAGCCCTCATTGACGGTAAAGAGGTATTCCACGTCGTAATACACCTGCACGAGTACGCTGAGGATGCCATATTCTTTCGATCCGGGCGGCGATGCAATGCGTCGCGCCACTTCGCGCTGAAACATGCCGACCATTTCGGGAATCATCTCGTGGTTGTCGACCACCCTGAAGAGAATCTGCGAAGAGATGTTGTAGGGGAAATTTCCGGCAAGGACGAATGGCTCACCGCCAAAAAGGGAGTCGAGGGGCAGCTTGAGAAAGTCGCCCTCGACGATGCGGCCTTCCAGTTCGGGATGCCGCACTTTGAGGTAGGTCACTGATTCGGTGTCGATCTCCACCATTTTCAAGTTCTCGTGGCCGGCCTCGATGAGGGCGCGGGTGAGGATGCCGGTTCCGGGGCCAATTTCCAAAACGTTGGTCACACCGCGGTGGCATGCCACGGCCCGGGCTAGGTTGGTCGCCACGGAAGTCTCGGTAAGGAAGTGTTGCCCGAGATGCTTTTTGGCCCTAACCTTGTCCATCGGCCTGGTGGATCACATGAAGCAAGGTGCGAAATGCCGCGGTGCGCGCGCCGAATTTTTCCTGGTGATCAGCGCGCAGTCGCGGGGCATGGTCCTTTTCATAAGCCTCGTAGGCCTCCATGGAATGTGCGAAGTACTGAACGCTGTACGCCTTTCCGCCCTGCTCTTCGGCGAGTATTCGGGCTATTTTTGCTTCCACAAAATGGCCCGTGGCCAATATCTCGGGCAGGTGGCTTTCTTTCATCCATTGGAGCCAATCTTTTTCGCTTGCTGCGTCGACGCTCACTGTTACGTTGTACAATATCATGGCTCAAAGATGCCAAAACTTTGGCTGAGCGGAAAGAAAGTTGAACGAGATAAGAAGAGTTCTTAACTTTGTATAAATACCGAAACTTTGGAAAATTTAGATCCCGTAGTACTCGCCATTCCTGTTTTCTTCATCCTGATGGGTGCGGAGGTGGCCTATGATTATTACAAGCAGCGTAAGCTCTATCGGCTCAATGATGCCGTGGCCAATATAAGTTGCGGTATTGTGGAGCAGCTAACGGGGCTTTTCGCCAAAATCTTTACTGTGGCGGCTTACCACTTCATCTTTGTCAATTTTGCCATTTTTGAGCTGGAAAATACCTGGTACTGGATTTTAATTGCCTTTATTGGCGTGGACTTCTTCTACTACTGGGCGCATCGGATGAGTCATCAGGTCAATCTGTTTTGGCTGGGCCACGTGGTCCACCACCAGAGTGAAGATTACAACCTCTCCGTGGCCTTGAGGCAGAGTACTTTTCAGAAAATGTTTACCTTCTACTTTTATTTCCCGCTGGCATTTCTCGGATTTAAGACCGAGTGGTTTGTGCTGATGGGTGCCTTCAATTTGTTGTATCAGTTTTGGATACATACCGAAGTGATCAAGAACATGCCGAGGTGGTACGAGTTTCTCTTCAACACCCCTTCTCACCACCGAGTGCACCACGGGCGCGACCCGAAGTACATCGATAAGAACCACGCCGGTACCCTGATGATTTGGGATCGAATGTTCGGAACATTCAAGAAAGAAGAAGAAACCCCTACCTATGGGATCACCACACCGCTTAACTCTTGGAATCCCGTGATGGCCAATGTGAAGCCTTTCATGAGTCTTTGGGAAGAAATTAAAAAAGTGCCGGGTGTATTCAATAAGTTCAAGTTGGTGTGGATGCCGCCGGGTTGGTATCCCACCTCTTTGGGTGGATTCAGGCCACCAAAACCGGTGGATAAAGATTCGTACCGAAAATTTGACATCGAAATTTCGCCGGGCCTCAATGTTTATCTCCTTGTTCAATACATCGTTGTGCTTGGGCTTACATCTCTTTTTCTTTTCAATGCAGGAGCAATGTCGACGGTATTACAGATTGTGGTAGCGGCTTCAATTGTCGCATCGGTCATGCTGACGGGCATGGTTTTCGAAGACCGCAGGAAGGCGATCATTGCTGAAGTAGCAAGGTTTTTGCTAACCTTTTCAGTAATGGGTTGGCTGGCTGCTTCGGGCATGCTTCCTGTGGCGGCTTTGGCTGCAGTGGCAGTATTCGGCATCGGCTCGATTTGGATACTTCAGCGCACAGGATTGCATGAACTCGTCGAGGTTGAATGAGATCCCTGCTGCCTTTCACGATTTTTTATTTCATCCTGCTGATCCTGCACGTTTATGCCGGAGAGTTTGGCGTATATTTATTGGATTACGGGGAGACATTCGATGCAATCAAAAATTTCACGAAACCCGTTCTTTTGATTTCGCTGTTGGCATGGGTGGGCTACTTCGCTGTACAAAAGGGTTTAACAAAGTTTTCAAAATGGCTGATCGTCGGGCTGGTGTTTTGTTTGGGAGGCGATGTTTTTCTCATTTTTCAGGAACAGGATAGCATGTGGTTTAGCTTAGGCCTCGGGTCTTTTCTCCTTGGCCACATTGCTTACAGCATTGCCTTTACCAGAACGCACCGTCACGATCACGAAGTTGCACTGCTAAAGCAGAAGGGGTGGTTGCTGGTATTGGTAGCGGGATATGCCGTTTATTTTTTTAGCCGCATTTCACCGAGTTTGGGTGCCATGGTGGCACCTGTCATGCTCTATACAATTGTGATTTCGGTGATGGTACTCTTGGCTTTGAACAGGTATGGCAAAGTGTGCAATCGGAGTTTTTGGCCCATTGCCGCAGGAGCTGCAATTTTTGTTGTCTCGGACAGCGTCCTGGCATGGAATAAATTCGTCTCTCCATTGGAATTCAGCCATGTTTATATCATGGCAACTTATGGGATGGCCCAGTTTCTGATTGCACTTGGGAGTGTTTTTCAAGTGGTTGATGAAGCCAGGGATGAACACCTTCAAAGAGGCTGAAGTCACTTATTCCTTCTAAAGGTTTTCGCTTCCTGCTGATTGATCGTATTATTTTTTCATATTTGGTCTCAAATATTTTGATGTAAAGTAGAGAGGGAAAAGTGTTTTCAGCAAAAATCAGTGTTGAATTTAAAATCGTTCCACGGCTATCGGCATGTTATGTTGTATAAACGGTGGTTGTTGAAAGTCATGATTTTCACACGTATTGTGTTAAGGGTATATTAACAAGCTCACTGATAGCGGGTCATAAAGTTGGTTTGCGACATATGCAACCTACTGAAAATCCGTTGCTCCACTTTCTATTATTTGTTAACTTCGGCTCCGTTTAAATTCCAACTGTCAGAATCGCCCGGCTGTGTCCAAAAAATATAAAACCTGGTTTTTTTTCATTGTTATTATCGCCGTGTTGGTGGCGGTTTCCACACAGGTGAAGGTGACCTACTCAGTCACAGGAAAAGGGAAGTTTATGCCTGAAAACGAATTTACGTTGATTCGTACGGTGGAGGGCAACTTAATCTCCTCGATAAAGAACAACCGATACAACACCACTTCTGATTTCGATGTTACTGAGTTCCAGCGTGGAGATGTGGTGGGCTTTAAGTTGAATGGCGACATTGTAAACAAGCGTTTTGTCACCAAAGGTGATACACTAGGATTTATCTCATCAAATGAGGAGCAGCGCAACTTAATACAGCTCAAGGGTGAACTTGAAGTGCTCAGGGCGCAGCTGGAATTTCACACCACGGGCCAAAAGCCTGAGGACGTTCTGATGGCAGCTGAGCAGAGAGATTTGGCCAATCAGCAGTTGGAAACCCGGCGCAAACTCATGGAGCGCACGCGCAAACTGATCAGCGACGGAGTAATTTCTGAACAGGAATTTGAAATTGAAGAGAACATCTTAAAAGTCACTGAGCTGGAGGCGAAAATAGCCGAGGCCAATTTTTTATCAGTAAGTACCGGTGAAAAGCCGGAACAGGAAAAGCTCGTTCGGGCACAGATTGATGCCCTCATTTGGCAAATAGATCAAATTGAGAGCAGACTGGGGTATTTTACCATCACCGCCCCGTTTTCGGGTCGGGTTAATTTTCCTCGGTTGGCAGTGGTAGAGGGAGAAATTTTGACCATTTCGGACACTTCTAAAGTTGTGGGAATTATTCCCGTACTTCTCTCTGAAATCCATCACGTCAACAAGGGGGGAGAGGCGTGGTATTCAGGGCATCAAGGCAGAGTGGTCGCTATAGAGGATGAAGTCAATCTGATCGATTTCAAGCAGGCATTTTTCGTAACGGCCGTTTGGCCGTACAATACTGATATGAAGAGCGGTTCAATTCAGCAAATCGAGTTGAAGTGCGATCAAATTAGTGTTTTTGATTTGATGATTAGGCGATTCAAAATGTCATCAACTTCGGCGGCATGAAGTATCGATACGAGAGAAAATACCTGGTGCAAAACGAAGATTTAGATGCTTTGAGATCTCGAATGGCACCGTTTCTTGTACATGACCCTTTTGCACCCGAAAATGAGCGCGGTCTTTTTCAATACACTGTGCGGAGCGTATATTACGATACGCCCGAGTTCAATTCTCTTTTCGAAAAATGGGAGGGCGTTGAAGTGCGTAAAAAACTACGCATCCGTGGTTATGATACAAGGGATCAAGACAGCATGGTGTTTATGGAAATTAAGCGCAAGCTGGGAGATAGGATTTGGAAAAATCGAGCCCAGGTTAGGTTTGACGATGTTCATGAACTCATGGAGCGTGGGTTTTCTAACGGCGCGGGAGAGAATATTAAGGGTCGAAATGAAGAAGATGCCCGTAAATTTTTGTTTAATATTTACAGGTATGGATATCGACCAGTAAATTTGATTTCCTACGACAGGGAGCCTTTTCACGGCAAATTTGACCATGGTGTTCGCATCACATTCGACAAAAATATACGCTGTAAAATGTGGCCATCCCTCAAAGAGCTTTTTAGTGATAGAGGACTGCGCCTGGTCTGGAAAGAATTTTTCATTCTCGAAATAAAGTATTTCGAAAATAAAATGCCCACATGGGCCAGGTCCATTGTACAGGAATTCGGCTTGCGACACGAAGCGTTATCGAAATTTGCGACGCCTTTTGAAAGGAAGGACGTATCCGTATATAATCTCAAAATAGGCGGCTGAAATGATAGTAGAAGAATTTCAGAATTTTTTCCAATTCAGCCTCACACCCGAAGAAGCGCTTGTAAACCTTTTTGCTGCCTTGCTCAGTGGCGTTTTTATCGGAATACTCTATAGAACCACGTATTCGGGTATCAGCTATTCGGGAAATTATGTGGTAGCGTTGGTGATGCTTGCCATGATTACCGCTTTGGTAATTATGGTGATCGGTAACAACCTCGCCAGGGCTTTCGGATTGGTGGGGGCCATGTCCATTATTCGGTTTCGAACCGCTGTTAAAGATACACAGGACATTATGTTCATCTTTTTCGCCCTCGCCGCGGGTCTTGCCGCAGGTGCAGGAATGCACCTGATCAGCGCAGTAGGGACCCTTTTTATTGGTATTGTAATTTACCTGGCTTCCATACTCAATGAAGCAACCCCCGTGAAGCGGGAGTACCTGGTACAGGTGATTTACAAAAACGCAGAAGAACCCGAGAAAGAATTATTCAGGGTATTCAGGAAGTATTGCTCAAAGTACAAATTGGTTAATATAAAATCGGTGGGCGAGCCGGGTGAAAACCTCAAAGAGTACTCGTATTACATTGTTTTGAAGAGTCAAAAGCGCAGCAGCGAATTCTCTAATCAAATCAATTCCTTACCTCATGTTCATAGCATCAATGTTTTCTTTGACGAGAACTGATCTTTCGAAAATTTTATTTTTCGCCTTCTCAGCGGCCTTTTTGGCGAGCTGCAACGGTGACGACAGCCCCGATGTGGATTGCAACGATCCTGCCGCTGTCAATTTTGACCCGGAGGCTACCACCGATGTGGGATGTGCTTATCCCTCCTCGCTGAAGCCTGTTACGGTGATCGGTGAATTGGCCAACGAGCTTAATGAAATTTCGGGACTTGCTTCTTTACAGGGTTACCTGATCGGGCATAACGATCGTTCCAACACTTCAACACTCTTTTTTATTGATCCTGAAA
>JAIVHQ010000251.1 GCA_020200995.1 Flavobacteriales bacterium | reverse complement strand
ACACCCCTCAGAGCCGAAACTTACATCAACCACCGCCGCAAATTCATCCATACCCTGCCCGCCCACTCGATGGCGATTTTTAACTCCAACGATATGCTCCCCACCAACGCCGACGGCACCATGCCTTTTCGGCAAAACAACGACATCCTCTACCTCAGCGGGGTGGATCAAGAGGAATCTGTACTGATCATGTTTCCCGACTGCACCGACCCCGCCCGCCGCGAGATGCTTTTTCTGAAAGAGACCAATTCGGAGATCGCGATCTGGGAAGGCGAAAAACTCACCAAGGCCAAAGCCACCGAGCTCTCGGGCATCAAGACCGTGTATTGGCTTCAGGATCTCGAAGGGATTTTAAAGGCCCTCATGGCCGAAGCCGAGACGGTGTTCCTCAACAGCGATGAACACACCCGCCGCAGCGCGGAAACCGAAACCCGCGACATGCGCTTTGCGAAGAAACTCATGGCCGCATACCCGCTGCACCACTACGAGCGCGCTGCGCCTGCCATGCACCGCCTGCGCTCGGTGAAAAGCCGCGAGGAAATCGAACAGATGCAAAATGCGTGTAAAATCACCGAAGCCGGTCTTCGCAGGGTGCTGAAATTTATCAAACCAGGTGTGATCGAATACGAAATTGAAGCGGAGTACGCTCACGAATTTCTCAGAAAGGGTTCGCGCGGATTTGCCTACACACCGATTGTGGCATCGGGCTTTAATGCCTGCGTGCTGCACTACGTAGAAAACAACATGCCCTGCAACGATGGCGACTTGATACTTATGGACGTGGGTGCCGAATACGGAAATTACGCGAGCGACATGAGCCGCACGGTACCTGTAAACGGAAAATTTTCCCCGCGCCAGGCCGATGTTTATAACGCGGTGCTCCGCGTGATGAAGGAATGCATGGAATTACTACGACCCGGCGTAATGCTCGGCGAATACCATAAGCAGGTCGGGAAATTGATGGAAAAAGAATTGATCGACCTCGGCCTGCTCACGGCTGAGGAGGTGAAAAATCAGGATCCCGCCAAGCCGGCCTACAAAAAGTACTTTATGCACGGCACTTCACACTTCATCGGTCTCGATGTGCACGATGTGGGGTATTGGCACGAGCCAATACAGGCGGGAAATGTATTTACTGTGGAACCCGGAATCTACATCCGTGAGGAGAACCTCGGCATACGGATCGAAAATGACATTTTGATCACAGAAGAGGGTTATGTCGACCTGATGGCCGACATCCCGATTGAGGTGGAAGAAATTGAAGCTGCAATGGCGAAAGAGGTTGGCGTCACCTCTTAAATTTTCGGCTACACACGCGATCGCCGTCGAGGATGAGGATGATGTATTGATCCTCAAGTGCGATGTCGTCGAGCTTCACGGAAGTGACCGCTCCGCTGATGGCGCCCGTTTTCAGGATGCGGCCGTTGATGTCGCAAATGTCAAACAAGGTACGTTTTGTTTTGGGAGCGTACTTGATATCGATCTTCCCCGACGAAGGGTCTCCGTGAATCTGAATTTGTTCTTCTGTGCTAATCATAGTTTTAAGGGTTGGTTCGCGATTCGATGAAAATCACCTCTCGATACGCAAACGGGTCTTGCAGCGTTACAAAACCCTTTTTTAAAACGACGAAGTAAATTTATTGGGCGTCGAACGGTTTAGAAATCTGTCTAAACCAAATAACCTGGTATAGGCATAGCAATCCTCTCCTTCGAAAAGGCGGTTGCTTCACTTACGGTGCACTGTTGGTCCTGGATTTCCCTTCCGGAAAAAAAGGAGGCCCTGATCGGTCTTATTTGCCGAAAGGCGCTGAAATCGAGCTTTAAGAAAAAATCAGTCTTCGCTTTCGGGGCTCTCTTTGTTCAAAAACGCATCCCAGCCCTGTGCGGTAAGGGCGTGCATACTTCCGTCGCGGGCCACGAGCTGCTGCGCTGCGCCCTCGGCCATGTGGCCGATCACGGTGAAGTGGGGGCTGCCTTTGAGCTTGTCGAAATCGCCGATGGGAACGGTGAAGAGGAGTTCGTAATCCTCGCCACCGTTGAGGGCGCAAATGGTGGGGTCGAGTTTGAAATCTGAGGCTGTGGTAACCACGGTCGGGTCGATCGGGATTTTTTCTTCGTAGAGGGCGCATCCCATCCCGCTTTGGTCGCAGAGGTGGATCACCTCCGATGCCAGGCCGTCGGAAACATCGATCATGCTGGTGGGCTGAATTCCAAGTTGCTCGAGCATCACAACGGCATCTACCCTTGCTTCAGGCTTGAGCTGTCGCTCGAGGATGTAATCGTGGCCGTCGAGGTCGGGCTGCACGCCGGGGGTGGATTCATAAACGGCCTTCTCGCGCTCCAGCACCTGGAGGCCCATGAATGCCGCGCCCAAATCGCCCGATACCACGAGGAGGTCTTTGTCTTTCGCCCCCGAGCGGTAGACCACCTTGTCCTTGGCCACTTCGCCCAGGGCGGTGATGCTGATGATGAGTCCGCTGCGGGAGCTCACCGTATCGCCACCCACCACGTCCACACCGTAAGCGGCGGCGGCGGCATTGATGCCCGCGTAGAGGGCCTCGACCGCTTCGAGCGAAAACCTGTTGCTGATGCCGATGGAAACGGTGATCTGTGTCGCCGTGCCGTTCATGGCGCAGATGTCGGACACATTCACAGCCACCGCTTTGTAGCCAAGGTGCTTGAGCGGCGCGTAGCTCAGGTCGAAGTGCACCCCTTCCACGAGCATGTCGGTGGTGACGAGGAGGTATTTGTCGCCGGCGTCTATCACGGCCGCATCGTCGCCGATGCCCTTCACGGTAGATTCTCGCGTCGTCTTAATGTCTTCCGCGATGTGCTTGATCAATCCGAATTCTCCGAGTTTGCTGATTTCCGTTCTTTCCATGGTCTTGGGCTTTTTGGGGCGGCAAAGGTACGAACCTGAGTTCGATTCTTCTTCGGGTTCAGAACGGCTTTATATAGTTAGTTATAACTGGAAGTTGGGGCAGACTATTTCAAATCATTTTCAGGAAGAAAATCGCTGTTTACAGGTGTCAACGCTCCCGCCTTGTCCATAAACAACCGCTATCCTGCGTTGCATTTTCGCGCTTTAGCCCGCTAAAGCTTTAAAAATGCGCCTTGTCTATCGATC
Organism: Flavobacteriales bacterium; assembly: GCA_020200995.1. Lineage (GTDB taxonomy): Bacteria > Bacteroidota > Bacteroidia > Flavobacteriales_D > Cryomorphaceae > T3Sed10-241. The sequence continues at coordinate 3,629 of JAIVHQ010000251.1, read as the reverse complement.
GTTTATGAACATCTGAATTCCCGAATAAGAATCGAACTCAGGTTGCGATGTTTCGGGAGTCTCGGGAGTGCCCTTCCCGAAATGGGGCGGGGCAAGAACGATTCGGAAATGCAAGCTGATGACTTTGGCGCCGGGGTTTAGACGACAGCTTCTTCGACCAACGCGATTAAATTTTCAACCGGATCGAAATACGGCATAACAGTTTCTTGCGTAAAATCAAACAGATCATCATAGTCTCCTTTTTGCCTCCAGGTAAAAAGTTGCGAAAATATTTTTCCTGTTTCCGCCGGGAATTTTCCTGTTTTGATAAAGAGTTCCGAAAATTTTATTTTCACTCCATTATGGGTAGAAGAATGGAATCCTTCATTCATAAGCAGCGCGGTTACCGCATAGTAAGCAGCGTAGTATTGCCTGTTGATACAAGAATTCCATCGCTGCTTTTCGGCAAGGAGCTTAGCGTCCTCCAAAGTTTCCTTTGCTCTAAGCAAACGATAATGAACCAAATCTTTCGTGTTTCCTTTCATCTTAAACGAATGCCTTCATTCCTGATATTTTCAAACAGTGGGGTGATGCTATACTTGGTGTTCCATTCCTCTTTGGGATAGATGAGGGGAGACATGACTTGTCCCGTGGCCAGTTCAATGTCATAGAAATCGTCCATCATTTCTGTGTGCAGCGCGAAAGGGATGTTCTCTGCATTTAGAAGAATCAATAAATCCCAATCAGAAAGCGGCTTTGCATCTCCACGTGCATGTGAGCCATAGAGATAAATCTCAGCATCGGGATATTTCCTTTGGGACAAGTCCAAAATTTTTTGAACGATTTTTTCACGTTTGGTCATGAGGTGAAAATAGTCATTTTATCGTTTTAATACATTTAACACGACCGCTGCATTTGCAATGCTGCGGAACTATTTTCTAACCATGACTTTTAGTAGAACTTTTGAATAGACCTTCCGCAGCATTCTATATGCAGCGGAGCTTTGAAATTCATAGCAACATTATGACTTGGGACTTAATTCGTTCATCAATCGGCTCATTCCTGAATCTCATGCCACAGAAAAAAGGACACTCCCACCCCCCGCAACCCCCTGCTGTGGCCTTGCGTGAGGAGCGTTTGGACGGTAACTCTTTCTTCGTTATTTTTGTACTCCCGTTTTGCTATTTATATTCAATCTAAATTAATACAGTGGGAGCGAAACAATGCGCAACACTGCCTGTTTGATGAATGAAAATCCTGTTATGATCAAAGTAAAAGACACAGCACGAGAAGAAGTCATGAGGCTCATCTCGGCCAACGAACAATCGGAAGACGCTTTTATTCGCGTGGGCGTCAAGGGCGGCGGATGCAGCGGCCTGATGTACGAACTCACCTTCGACCGCGACATGAAAGAAAGCGATAAGGTGTTTGAAGACAACGGTGTGAAAATCGTGGTCGACAGAAAAAGTTATCTATATCTCGTGGGTACCGAACTCGACTACTCGGGCGGGCTCAACGGGAAGGGATTTGTGTTTGTAAACCCAAATGCGAGCCGCACATGCGGCTGCGGCGAGAGTTTCTCGATTTAAAAAGACATTTATTATGGCAACTGACGAACAAGCAATTATAAAGGAAGTAACCGGAAAAGAGTACAAGTACGGTTTTACGACCAACATTACTTCCGATAAAGCACCGAAAGGGCTGAATGAAGACATCATTCGGCTGATTTCGATGAAAAAGAATGAGCCCGAGTGGCTTCTCGAGTTCAGGCTCGAAAGCTACCGAAAGTGGCTTACTATGACCGAGCCCGATTGGGCACATGTGAACTATCCCAAGCCCGACTTTCAGGCCATTCACTATTACGCCGCCCCGCAGCCCAAGAAAAAGCTCAACAGCCTCGATGAGGTGGATCCCGAACTGCTCGACACTTTTAAAAAGCTGGGCATCTCGATTGATGAGCAGAAAAAACTGACCGGTGTGGCCGTGGATGTGGTAATGGACAGTGTTTCGGTGGCGACTTCCTTCAAGGAAAAGCTCGGCGAGCTGGGTATCATCTTTTGCTCCTTCAGCGAAGCGGTGCAAAAACACCCCGATTTGGTGCGCAAATACATGGGCAAGGTGATACCAAAAAACGATAATTTTTACGCGGCCCTGAACAGCGCCGTGTTTACCGACGGCTCCTTCGCCTACATCCCGCCAGGAGTGCGGTGCCCGATGGAGCTTTCGACCTACTTCCGAATCAACGAGGCCCAGACCGGGCAGTTCGAGCGCACCCTCGTGGTGGCCGACAAAGGCAGCTACGTGAGCTACCTCGAAGGCTGCACCGCGCCGATGCGCGACGAAAATCAATTGCATGCGGCCGTGGTTGAATTGGTGGCGCTCGACGACGCCGAAATCAAGTACAGCACGGTGCAAAACTGGTACCCGGGCGATGAAAACGGAAAAGGCGGCATCTTCAACTTCGTGACCAAGCGCGGACTCTGCGAGAAGAATTCCAAAATTTCATGGACGCAGGTGGAAACGGGTTCGGCGGTGACGTGGAAGTACCCCTCCTGCATTTTGAAAGGCGACAATTCCATCGGTGAATTTTACTCGGTGGCAGTGACCAACAACATGCAACAGGCCGACACAGGTACGAAGATGACCCACATCGGAAAGAACACCAAGAGCACGATCATCTCCAAAGGAATCTCTGCCGGGAAGAGCCAAAACAGCTACCGCGGATTGGTGAAAATCAACAAGAGCGCGAGCAACGCCCGAAACTTTTCGCAGTGCGACTCCCTGCTCATGGGCGACCGCTGCGGGGCCCATACATTCCCTTATATCGAGACAGGCAACAGCAGCGCCAAGGTGGAACACGAAGCCACAACTTCGAAGATCGGTGAAGACCAAATTTTCTACTGCCTCCAGCGCGGCATCAGCGAAGAGAAGGCCATCAGCCTGATCGTTAACGGATACTGCAAGGAAGTGCTCAATCAGTTACCGATGGAATTTGCCGTAGAGGCCCAAAAACTTCTGGCCATTTCGCTGGAAGGCAGCGTCGGATAATTTTTCAAGATACTCACAGACAATACAACTACAAGCATGCTCAGCATAAAAAACCTACACGCCTCAGTTGAAGGCAAAGAAATTCTCAGCGGACTCAACCTCGAGGTAAAACCCGGAGAAGTACACGCCATCATGGGCCCCAATGGATCGGGGAAAAGCACCCTTGCATCGGTACTGGCCGGCAACGACGCCTTTGAAGTGACTGAAGGCTCGGTGGATTTTCTCGGAAAGAACCTCCTCGAAATGGAACCCGACGTGCGCTCGCACGAAGGGGTGTTTCTCGCCTTTCAATACCCGGTGGAAATACCCGGGGTGAGCAACATCAACTTCCTGAAGGCGGCCATCAACGAGCGCCGCGAAGCCCACGGACTGGAACCGGTGACGGCAAAGGAATTTCTCAAAATGGTGAAGGAAAAAGCCAAGCTCGTAGAGCTGGACAACAAGCTCACCAACCGCTCGGTGAACGAAGGCTTTTCGGGCGGTGAGAAAAAGCGAAACGAAATATTCCAAATGGCCATGCTGGAGCCCAAGCTCGGCATACTCGATGAGACCGACAGCGGCCTCGACATCGACGCCCTGCGCATTGTGGCCAACGGGGTGAA
>JAIVHQ010000424.1 GCA_020200995.1 Flavobacteriales bacterium | reverse complement strand
TTTGAATACTATCAATGAATTCATCCTTGCCAAACGCGCACTGTGCGGTGTGAAAGTGATTTTTTTGGACAATGCCTGAGATATCAAGATTTTTCGGAATAGTTATAAGGATGTTTGCTGAATTCCAGTCAAAGCATAACAGGCCTCATTTCCACGCTTATTACCAAGGATTAGACAATTCTGTAGCCATTGATGACAATATTGAGATTATTGTCGGTGATTTTCCAAAAAGACAGGAGCGACTGGTTTTGGCATGGGCGGAACTGCACAGGGAAGAACTGATGGATAATTGGTTACTTTTATACAGCGGAGAGCGCACTTTTTCTATCGAACCATTAAAATAACGGCCATGAACTACACAGATATCAAAATCAAGGCAGTGACTGTGATAAGACCTTTCGTAATTGAACTTGAATTCAATGATGGCAGCCTTAAAACGGTTGATCTCGAGAAGGTGCTGCATGGTAATTTGTTTGGCCCGCTTCAGAACCCCGAGCTATTCAGGCAAGTCCGCCTCAATGCAGAGATTGAAACAATCGAATGGCCCAACGGTGCAGATTTTCACCCTGAGACGCTATACCGATGGGAGGAGTACAAGGATGAATTGGCCGCCGTTGCCGCAAAATGGCAGAAGACGAGGAAGGCGGGGTGAGTGTGATTTTTGGAATTTAAAATCCTGTACGGATCGATTAGCAGTCTTTATGGTTAAATAATCGCGGTTTTCCAACCGAATATCTAACATAGATAGCGGTGCTTAAATGATGATCGGAGTTGAACCGCGTAGCCGCCGCACCGAGCGGAGTCGAGGTGGGTGACATGACATTAGCCCAGGGCGTAGCCATGGGGTAATGTGGTTGAAATGTAAAGGTTTTGGCGGCATTTTTGCCCCGCAAAAATGATGACAACTTAGCGACAGCGGTCTCACAACCGAAGGGCGTAAAACCGATTTTCGGGGACACAGATAGTCAATAAATTAAATGTCATTATAGCTGACAGAAAATCAAGCGCTCACTTTCTTCCCCACCAAATGCTTCACCAATTTCTCCACTGCATAATCCACTTCCTCCTCAGTGTTGTACCGGCTGAATGAAAAGCGAATGCTCGGCCCTGTTGCCGGTGTATCGTCGGAAGCGATGGCGCGGAGCACGTGGCTTCCTTGGTTGCTCCCCGATGAGCAGGCGCTGCCGCTCGATACGGCGACGCCGTCGATGTCCAGCAGGAAGAGGAGCATGTCGGCCTGGGCTGTTTCCGGAAGGGTCACGTTCAGCACGGTGTAGAGGCTGCGCTCCTCGCATCCGTTTACCGAGAGTTCGGGAAGAGCTTTGCGCAGTTTGGCCTTCATGCGTTGCTTTAGCGATTCGATGTGGGCGCGGTGGTTTTTCATGTTTTCATAAGCCAGCTCAAGTGCCTTGGCCATGCCCACGATGCCGTAAAGGTTTTCAGTACCTGCGCGCATGTTTCGCTCCTGCGAGCCACCGTGAATCAGCGGTTCCAAATGCACTTCGCGGTTGATGTAGAGAAATCCGACACCTTTCGGGCCGTGAAATTTGTGTGCTGCACCCACCATAAAATGAACCTTGGTTTTTGCCAGGTCGAAGGGGAAATGCCCCATGGTTTGCACCGTGTCGCGAGGAGTTCGCGCAGGTGGTCGGTGTCCACATGGCCTTTCGCATCCAGGCGCACCATGCTGAGGCGCACTTCGCCGCGGTCGGCGCATGCTTCGGTGGTGTGGAGCACAGCGTGGTGCTCGGTGGGCGCAGTGATGATGTGCTTCACCCCGAGTTGGTTGATGGCCCCGCGAATGGCGGTATTGTCGGCTTCGGTACCGCCGGAGGTAAAGCAAATCTCCATCGGCGAGCAGTTGAGCAACTTCGCAATGCTCTTGCGCGCGGTCTCGATGGCCGATTTCGTTTTTCGACCAAACTGGTGGGTGCTTGAAGGGTTCCCGTGGTGTTCGCGGAGGTAGGGCATCATGGCCTCCAGCACCTCAGGTGCCATCGGGGTAGTTGCCGCATTGTCGAAGTATACTTTCATTTCAATTGTGGATTGAGCTGTGCAAATTTACGAAATTGCAGCTTGCACTCCATCCATCACACCCTGAGCAAGTTCGTTCGCTTTGGCTTCGGTGGCGGCTTCGGCATACACGCGAATGATAGGCTCGGTATTGCTTTTGCGCAAGTGGACCCAGCCTTCGGCAAAATCGATTTTCACCCCGTCGATCAGGTTCACTTTTTCGTTTCGATACACTTCGGCGGCATTGGCCAGCACAGCGTCCACATCGATGTCGGGGGTGAGCTGGATTTTGTTTTTCGACATGGCGTACTGCGGGTAGCCCGCTTTGAGCTCTGTCATGGTTTTGCCGGTCTTCGCCAAATGGGTCAGAAAAAGCCCGATGCCGATCAGGGCGTCGCGTCCGTAGTGCAGGTCGGGAACGATGATGCCTCCGTTGCCCTCACCGCCGATTACGGCGTTTACTTCTTTCATTTTGGCCACCACATTCACCTCGCCCACGGCGCTGGCGTGGTATTCGGCTCCGTGCTTCGCCGCCACATCCGAAAGGGCGCGGGTAGAGGAGAGGTTGGAAACGGTGTTGCCGGGGGTTTGCGAAATCACGTAATCGGCCACGGCCACGAGGGTGTACTCCTCGCCAAACATGGTGCCGTCTTCATTCACAAAAGCGAGGCGGTCCACGTCGGGATCGGTGGTGATTCCGAGGTGACAGCCTTTTTCTTTCACCGTTTTTGAAAGTTCTGTGAGGTGGGCGGGAAGGGGCTCGGGATTGTGGCTGGCGGTAAGGATGATGCCTCCCACGGCCTTTTCGCCCGTCACGGCGAGCTCTACCGTGGGCGTTGTGCTG
>JAIVHQ010000053.1 GCA_020200995.1 Flavobacteriales bacterium | reverse complement strand
CGCTCGATTGGGGCCGACTTACTTTCGGTGACCAGATCGACCCCCGCCGCGGATTTATCTTTTCTACCCAGGATACCCCGCGGGGCGGAAACGTAGACAATGTCGATTTTTCTGCCGGAACTGTGATCTTCGGTGAAACCTTTTATGGCGGTGTTGCCGTACACCACCTGTTTGAACCCAATGAATCACTGATCGTGGCAGAAGCCCCGCTCGAAAGAAGATACACTGTGCACGCAGGAGCTACCATACCTATTAAAAAAGATATCAGGGGAGAGACCGATGCTTCGATCTCGCCCAATATCCTTTACCAACAACAGTTTGATTTCCAACAAATCAATATTGGACTCTATGCGCAGAAAGGTCCACTGATTCTGGGAACCTGGTACCGCTTTGGCGACGCCTTCATTATTTTGGTGGGCGTTGAAACCGACCGATTCAAAGTGGGCTACAGCTATGACCTTACCACAAGTCAGCTCACTACACAGACTGCCGGTTCTCACGAAATTTCGTTTGCACTTAATTTCAACTGCAAACCGGTCAAAAAGAAATTCAGGGCAATAAATTGTCCCGCTTTTTAGTTATTCGACAACCTGCACGGAAAGCAAGAAAACCATGAAACGCAACTTCAATTACATCATAGTCATATCGGCATTGCTGGCATCAGTCTTACTGTTTCCGGCATGCAGGTATGAAACTTCCAATGCCACAGGCTGGAATTACAACGATCCCCGAAACGGCGGTTTTGAAAAGCTCCCCTACTACGAGCAGGAAACGGGGCCCGGCCTCGTGCTTATCGAAGGAGGTACTTTCACCATGGGTGCCACGGAAGAGATGGTCATGGAACAATTTAACAACATCCCGCGAAGGGTGACGGTTTCTTCATTTTACATGGACGAAACTGAAGTCTCTAATTCCTATTGGCTCGAATACCTTTATTGGTTGAAGCGGGTGTACGGAGAAGATTACCCCGAAATTTACGACAAGGCCTTGCCCGATACCCTCGTGTGGAGGTCGAAACTCGCATACAACGAACCTTATGTAGATTACTACCTGCGCCACCCCGCCTACAGCGATTACCCCGTGGTGGGGATCAACTGGTTGCAGGCAAATGATTTTTGCGCCTGGCGTTCAGACCGTGTGAATGAGGCCATCCTGATTCGCGAAGGGCTTTTTGAGCACTTCCCGCAGCAGTACAATGAAGACCACTTTAGCACCGATGCCTACCTGGCAGGTCAGTATGAAAGCGGAAAACGCGTGGATGGTCTTCCCGACCTCGATCCTGATAAGGAATTCAGAAACGTGAGGATGGAAGACGGCATCTTATTGCCCCGCTACCGACTCCCGACCGAAGCTGAATGGGAATTCTCGGCATATGGTCTTGTTGGAAATACTTTTCAGGAACTCGTAACCCAAAGAAGGGTGTACCCTTGGGATGGACACTACGTTCGGGATGGTAACAGCAACAGCCGTTTTTACGGAGAGTTTGTGGCCAACTTCGTCAGAGGGCGCGGTGACTACATGGGTGTAGCGGGAAGCCTTAATGACAACGCCGACGTAACAGCTCCTGTGTTTGCATACCAACCAAATGACTACGGCCTTTATAACATGGCCGGCAACGTCAGCGAATGGGTAATGGATGTATACCGGCCGCTCAGCCTCGAGGACACCGACGAATTCCGCCCTTTCCGTGGAAATGTGTTTAAGACCAAAGTACTCGACAGTCAGGGAAACACTGACGAAAAACTTAACATCGTGACCTATGACGTGGAAGGACTCCTCGAATACCTTCGCAAGTTCAGCACCATTACAGAAGGCAAATTGAACGCCGATGAAGTGCAGCTCGTAGAGAATCTGATTTCTTTTGCAGAACAGGCCGATGAGCGCTTCAACGACGGAAAGGCAGACGAGGCTTACACCCTCATCCGCGACGGTTTTCAGCAAGTGCGCTCCAGCAACCTCCGTATTTCTCCCAAGCTCCTCACGGGCATGGGTGATTACGTTGAAGATACCCCTGGTGGATTGCGCATGCGAAAAGTACGTCCCGAAGAAAACATTGACCGCGACAATTACCGCGTGGCTGACAATATTGATTACCGCGACGGTGACCCTCTAAGTTCTGTGGATTACCTTTCAGGTGACGACAATGAAAACCTGATGTACAACTCAGGGAGCACAACTTTGATTAGCAACCGCACCCGGGTTTACAAAGGCGGCTCATGGAAAGACCGCGCTTATTACCTCAGCCCCGGTACACGACGCTACATGGACGAGCGCAAGGCCACTGCCACCATCGGTTTCCGATGTGCAATGGACCGTGTGGGCAGCCCCGTAGGACTCAATCAGAAGTGATAAATATTATTTGACAGCATTTTTAAACCCGGCCTTTGCGCCGGGTTTTTAATTTTGTCCCCATGAATATATCCGCCCTCTACAACCACTTCCTCCAATCCCGAAAAGTAGGCACCGACACCCGTGCCGACTTGAAGGACGCCCTCTTCTTTTGTCTGAAAGGCCCCAACTTCAATGCCAACGACTTTGCAGAAGCCGCCCTCGAAATGGGAGCCCTGCACGTGGTGGCCGATGAAGCCCGACTCGAAGGTGCTTCAGGAATTACGGTGGTTCCCGACGTCCTTTCAGCATTACAAGAGCTCGCCAACCACCACCGCAGACAGTTGAAATGCCCGGTAATCGGGCTCACAGGGAGCAACGGTAAAACCACCAACAAGGAGTTGATCGCCTCGGTACTCGGGACAAAATACAGCACTTACTTCACCCGTGGTAATTTGAACAACCACATCGGAGTGCCGCTCACATTACTCGATATACCGAAGGATGCAGAGATGGCGGTCATCGAAATGGGGGCAAACCACCAAGGTGAAATCAAGATGCTGACTGAAATCGTTGAGCCCGACTTCGGTATGATTACCAATATTGGAAAGGCGCACCTTGAGGGATTCGGCGGAATTGAAGGCGTGCGAAAAGGCAAGGGTGAACTCTTTGATTTTTTGCGTTCAAAGCCCGATCATCTGGTGTTTTTGAATGCCGATGACCCTGTGCTGACTGAAATGTCTGAGGGGATGAACACGGTTACCTACGGAGCTTCCGATGGCGCCTATGTGATCGGGAAGCCTATCGAATCAGAGACTGCTGCCCTGCGCTATGAACAGGGCGGTTTTCGCAGCGAAGCAATAGTCACCGATCTCGTCGGTAGTTATAATTTTTCCAACATCATGGCCGCAATATGTATAGGTCGGTATTTTGATGTGGCGCACGCTGATATAAAGTCCGCGCTTGAATCTTACACTCCCGGACTCAATAGGTCGCAGTTGGTTAAGACCGACAAAAACACTGTAGTATTGGACGCCTACAATGCCAATCCTTCCAGCATGGAACTGGCAGTTGAGAATTTTGCAAAGAGAGCGGACGGGCCAAAACTGGCCATCCTCGGGCAGATGAATGAGCTCGGTGATACTTCTGAAACGGAACATCAGACCCTGGTGGATCGATTGCGCGCTTTGGAGCTGAACGCTTATTTGGTCGGGCCGCTCTTTAAAGACGTCGACCTAAAAGGGTTTCAAAGATTCGAAGACACCACCGATGTCATGAATTTTCTCGAAGAGAATCCCGTCGAGGGCACCGTCGTGTTGCTCAAAGGCAGCCGATCAGTGGCCCTGGAAAAGGTCGTGGAAAAGCTTTGAATCCGCCGTTATGAGTTCCTGATTAGACCAGGAGAGGAGTGAATTATCAAATGCTCCTTAGGGGGGATAAACTGAAAATAAAAAATGAATTATCGACTGAATGATGGTTATAAAGTTAGATCTATGTCTACCTCTTCTCTCTTGAAACAATCATGAATACCCTTCTAATTGATCGAAATGATCGTCAGCTCGAGTGTTTTTCAGCCCTTTTCGGTGTTTATGTTCAGAAAAGTTGAGATGGGCTGGAAAATATATCGAGAGCGCATTACCTCGAAACTTTTGAATGGAATGATAGCATCTCGATACATTTTTTGACTCCGCTGTGCTCCGTCAAAAAACACTCGATGTGACGACCTTTTTTATTGTAATTACCTAATTCATTATCTGCTTATGATTCTCTCAAACAGACGATCATTGTCCTGAAGAATAATCAAAATCAGGTATTAAGCCAATCGGCCTGATCAGTCCTTCAATATCGTTCGGCTGATCACAATTTTTTGAATTTCGCTCGTGCCTTCGTAGATCTGGGTGATCTTCGCGTCGCGCATCAATCGCTCTACGTGGTATTCTTTTACGAATCCGTATCCTCCGTGCACCTGCACCGCTTCCACTGAAGTGTCCATGGCCACCTTGCTTGCAAACAGTTTTGCCATTGAAGAAGCCATGTCGTAGTTCTCACCCGCATCTTTGAGCTGCGCCGCCTTGAGGCAAAGCAGTCGGGCAGCTTCGATCTCGGTGGCCATATCGGCCAGCTTGAAGGCTACAGCTTGGTGCTCGTGGATCGGCTTGCCGAAAGTGACGCGCTCCTTGCTGTACGCTTTTGCAAATTCATAGGCGCCGCTCGCAATACCGAGGGCCTGGGCCGCGATGCCGATGCGTCCGCCCGAAAGCGTCTTCATGGCAAATTTGAATCCGAATCCGTCTTCGCCCAATCGGTTTTCTTTGGGCACTTTCATGTCCTGAAACATGAGGGTGTGGGTGTCGCTTCCTCGAATTCCGAGTTTGTCTTCTTTTGCTCCAACCACAAAACCTTCCGTGTCGCGCTCTACAATGAGACAGTTGATGCCCTTGTGGCCAGCCTCCGCATTGGTTTGGGCGATCACGAGGTATATTGAGGCTGTACTTCCGTTGGTGATCCAGTTTTTGGTGCCATTCACCAGGTAGTGGTCACCTTTGTCGATGGCCGTGGTGCGCTGCATGGTGGCATCGGAACCCGCTTCGGGCTCACTGAGGCAGAAGGCGCCGATTTTCTCTCCCGTGGCCAAGGGCCGCAGGTATTTTTCTTTTTGCTCTTCAGTGCCGAAAGTCTCGATTCCCCAGCACACGAGGCTGTTGTTTACCGACATGCAAACCGAAGCCGAAGCGTCGATTTTAGAAATTTCTTCCATGGCCAGTACATACGAGACGGTGTCCATCCCCGATCCGCCGTATTTCGGGTCGACCATCATACCCATAAAGCCGAGTTCGGCGAGTTGTTTGATTTCTTCTTTTGGAAAGCGCTGTTCGTTGTCTCTTTCAATGACGCCCGGCTTCAGGACGTTTTGGGCAAAATCTCTCGCTGCATCGCGCACCGCAATCTGCTCTTCGCTAAGTTCAAAATTCATTCGAGTTGTGGTTTTTTTTTCAGGTGCGCAAATTTAGTTATTCCTTTGGGATAACTTCGCACCCCATGAAATCAACGCCCGAAATGGAATATAGTTTGGGCCTCGGCATGATGTCGGGCACCTCTTGCGATGGTCTTGATCTGGCTTTCTGCAAATTTGAGAGCAGCCGTGCGGGTGTGGAATTCTTCAAAACTGCCACCTATCCCAATGCCCTCAGAGAGCGACTATTGCGCGTCATGCAAATGGGTGCAGCCGAGCTTTTGCTTTTCGAAAACGAGTTTACCGCCTTTTCGGCAAAAGCGGTATCCGCAGCCATGGACGAGTCGGGGTTGAAGCCCGATTTTATCGGAGCGCACGGGCACACGGTGTTTCACCGGCCTGAGAGCAACTTCACCTTTCAAATGCTCAACGGCGGTATGCTCTCAGGGCTCACCGGATTGCCCGTGGTCTGCGATTTCCGCAGACAGGATGTGGCTCTCGGCGGTCAGGGAGCGCCACTTGTCCCCATCGGCGACAGGTTGCTCTTTTTGGATTTCGATGCCTGCATAAACCTGGGCGGCGTGGCCAATGTGAGCTTTATGAAGTCCGAAAAGCCTTCGGCATTCGACATTTGCCCCGCCAATCTCATACTGAACGAACTCGCGCATAGAATGGGGATGCCATTTGACAGGAATGGAACCGTAGCAGCCTCGGGAAGGGTGATACCCGAATTAATAGACAGGCTTTCAAAGCTGGAATATTACGCATTGCCTCCGCCCAAATCCATCGGCCGCGAGTGGTTCGAAACCGTTTTCTACGCCAATTTTCCGGAAGGGAAAGCCGAAGTGCGCGACCTGCTGGCAACGGCTACCACTCACATTGCAGATATCATCGCGGGCACACTGAATTCACTCGACCCCGGCTCGAAAGTACTCGCCACCGGCGGCGGGGCCTTCAACGGCTACCTCATGCAATTGCTGCGCGAAAAATCGCATTGCGAAATGCCCCCGGCCGATCCCTTGTTGATAGAGGCCAAAGAAGCCTTGATTTTCGCCCTCCTCGGAAGGCTGCGTTTACTCGGTGAAAACAATGTGCTACACGAAATTACGGGTGCCGAAATGTCGGTCTGTGCAGGGGCCGTATACCTCCCCTGACAAGCGTTGTTAATTCAGCGCAAATCATCAACGGAACAAATAGCGGTAAACCCCGTAGATTTCTATCTTTGCGCCCAAATTTGAAACCCCCGCCCATGAAAGAACTGCTGCGAACCTTCGAAGATAAGAAGCCCGAAATTATCTTTGAGTGGAACGATCCGGAAACGGAAGCTGTGGGCTGGGTGGTCATTAACTCACTCAGGGGCGGAGCTGCCGGCGGTGGAACGCGCATGAGGGTGGGGCTCGACCAGCGCGAAGTGGAGTCGCTCGCCAAAACCATGGAAGTGAAATTTTCCGTTTCAGGACCGCCCATCGGCGGGGCCAAAAGCGGCATCAATTTCGACCCGGCCGATCCG
>JAIVHQ010000052.1 GCA_020200995.1 Flavobacteriales bacterium | reverse complement strand
CACATCCACCCCTGCAGTGCCGCCTGCAAAGCGGTCTGCAAAGATTTCTACCTCCCCGAGCGGGAGGGTATCCTGAAGGGTTTGCGCACGGCCGTTCGCAGCCAAAAGGCACGACAACATGCAACATACCCAAACCGGAACTGCTACAAATTTGGCCATAGCGGGCTGCATTTTTGCGTAGTCCGACCTGCGATAAAAAGTGAAACAAAGGCAAGCGCCTCCCCCGCCGGTTCGCGTGTGAACAGTTTGGGGGTGTTGCCATACTTCGTTCCTTGCTTTTAATCCCGAAAGCGCGGAAACCTGTTAGCGGATGAGGCAGGTCTTCTGACTCGCGCTTCCCGGGGCGCCTTCCCATCGCGCTTGTGGCGTGACAGTGGCCGTAGATGCCTCGGGACTTGTGATGCGCTTACAGCAGCGGGTACTGTCCGGGATTTTCACCCGGTTCCCTTTTCATTCCGCATCCCGGGCAGGGATGCGAAAACCAAATCCGCGGCAAATGTAGAAAAAGGTTTGGTAATCGGCGGGCCGTCGCATCTTAAAACGCGTCTGTCAACACCTTATAAGTCGGATCCTCCATCACATTCACGTCGATGATCTTATCGGCGTTTTTCAGCAGGCGGCGGCAGTCGGGGCTGAGGTGCTTGAGGTGGACTGTTTTGCCCACCTTCAGGTAGCGCTCGGTGATCTTGTTGAGCGCTTCGATGGCCGACATGTCGACCACCCGGCTTTCTTCAAAATTGATGATGACCTCATCGGGGTCGTTGAGCACATCAAATTTTTCATTAAAAGCAGTCACGGAGCCGAAGAAAAGCGGGCCGTATATTTCGTAGTGCTTTACGCCGTCCACATCAATGGACTTTCGGGCGCGGATGCGCTTGGCATTGTCCCAGGCGAATACGAGGGCCGCAATGATCACCCCGATGATGACTGCGAGTGCGAGGTTGTGGAGTACCACGGTCACGAGGGTCACGAGCACCATCACGAGGATGTCGCTTTTGGGCATTTTATTAAAAGTGCGCACACTGGCCCACTCAAATGTACCGATGGCCACCATGATCATCAGCCCTGTGAGGGCCGCCATGGGCACCATCTCAATCACGCCCGAGCCAAACATCACAAAAATGAGGAGCATCACGGCCGCCACGATGCCCGAGAGGCGCGCCCGCGATCCGGCCGAGACATTGATGAGGCTCTGTCCCAACATGGCGCATCCGCCCATTCCCGAAAAGAGTCCGGACAGGATGTTGCCCGCGCCCTGGGCAACGGCTTCCTTGTTGCTGCGACCTCGAGTTTCCGTAATCTCGTCAATGATGTTGAGCGTGAGCAGGCTCTCAATCAGCCCTACCCCGGCCATAATAGCGGCGTATGGAAAAATCAAGGTCAGGGTTTCCATGTTAAAAGGCACCACCGGAAAGTGAAAGGGCGGGAACCCACCTTTGATCGAAGCGATATCGCCCACCGTCTTGGTGTCGAGTCCGAAGAAAGCCACGATTCCGAAAACCACAGCGATGGCTGCCAGCGAAGCGGGTACTACTTTTGTAATGCGCGGCAGGCCCCAGATGATCACCATGGTGGTCAATACCAGGCCTAGCAGGATGTATAACGACGATCCCGTAAGCCAGTCGCCGGAGGGGTCCTTGAACTGATCGAGCTGCGACAGGAAGATGATGATGGCCAAGCCATTAACAAACCCGAAAATCACCGGGTGGGGCACCAGCCTGATGAGCTTTCCGAGGCGCAGGGTGCCGGCTAATAACTGAATCAATCCGGCCAGTATCACGGTGGCGAATACATACTCCGCGCCGTGCGATATGGCCAGCTCAATAATGATCACCGCGATGGCGCCGGTGGCTCCCGAGATCATCCCCGGGCGGCCGCCCAGTATGGCGGTAACAAGCCCCATTACGAAGGCGGCATACAATCCCGTAAGTGGCGAAAGGCCCGCAATCAGGGCAAAAGCTACGGCCTCGGGCACGAGGGCCAGCGCCACGGTGATACCGGCGAGCACCTCGGTGCGGTAATCGACCTTTTGAGAAAGGTCGAAAAGGTTCAAATATTTTTTCACAGCAATAAGAGATCAGAGAATGAATGGGGCCGCGTTACAGCCTGGGAAGAGAGAGGCGGGGGAAATTGAAGTCACGCACCCTAAGGCGGCGTTATCGCCTTAAAAACAGAAATATGAAGGGTAGGGTGCATTTTTTAGAGAGCGCGAAGGTAGTCATTTATCCGGTTAATGTATGGAAAGTTTTCTGCGATGCGTACATTGTCGTCATGAAGCCTCTTGCACCCTCCCCACTTTCGCTTATTGCATTTTTTGTGCTTGTCGTGTGCTGCCTTTCGGCAAACGGTCAAACCCCGCCGCGCATCACGGGGCAGCCGCTTTACTTCGACGCCGGGGTGCTCAATTGGCCGACAGACCGCGAACCCGCAGCACCCGACCTCACTGAAGCCGTGAGCAACCGACTCTTCGACCTTCACATGGAGGTGAACGAATGCGCGCATTTCGACCTCATCATCTCCACGGCGGGCAATTGGCACCCGGCGCTCACCGACTTTTGGTTCAACCGGTTTTTGCGGAAGCAGAAAAAACTGCAAAACTGGTACTTCACCACCACCCCGCCCGTGGCGCTCGAGCAGGTCCAAAATGCACACTTCGGGGTGGGCAACCTTTCGGTCAATTGTGTGCCCCACATCGCCATCGGTCCGCAGCCGGTGATGGATGCCCTCGCCGAGGCGGGCCTGACCGAGGGCGAGCCCCTGCCCCTGCTCACCACCCGCGGCGATGTAATCCTGGTGCAGCGTGGCAATCCCAAAAACATCCGCACCGTGCACGACCTGGGCCGCAAAGATGTGCGCCTCGCCACTCCCGACCCCGAGACCGAAAGCGGCAGTTTCGGGCACTACACCCGCACCCTCTACGGCGTGGCTTACAACGCCTTTGGCAAGGAGACGTCCGATACGCTTTTCAGCAAAATCTTCAACGCCAACGACAGCACCTGGGTGGCGGGGCGGCGCATCCACCACCGCGAGCTGCCCGAAATCATCGCCCGTGGCGAGGCCGATGCAGGCATCTTCTTCTACCAACTTGCGCGTTATGTAACGGACCTCTTTCCCGACCGCTTCGACATTGTGCCCCTCGGCGGCGGGCTCAATGCACCCGATCCCCTTCAGGGAAATGAGCGCGTCACCCTCCTCGCCGTGCGCCTTCGCGGAGACCTTTCGGAAAATGCGCTGGCGCTGCGCGAAGCTTTTTTTGAAGAAATCGAGAAAGGGAAGCTCGACAGGTACATCAAGCGGCATTACATGGAACCCATTGAACGGTAATTAGTGTCTGTCTTTATAGTCCTATAGCTGCGTTATGCTCGGCCCCAAAATCCTCATTTACTATATGTAAACTGCGGTTTTAGGGCCTTCGGAAGCACTTCGGCGGGCTCAGTATAACACCTTGCTATCGAACCCTAAAGCACAGACCACCATTAATCGATAACAAGCTTCTTCACCGCAGCCTCACCTTCCGCCTCATAGCGAATCAGGTACATGCCTTTCGGCAAATGACCCACGGAAATCTCGGTGCGGGTGCCCCGGGTATTGGCCTGCATTACGGCCTTGCCCATCAGGTCGAAAACGGTGTAGCGCCCGGCGCTGTGGCTTAGGCTTTCGAGGGTCACGGCATCATTTGCGGGGTTTGGGTAGAGGCGCAGGCCGAGGGCTTCAGGGCTGACGTCGCGCACGGAGACGGTGATTTGCGGAAGCGGGTGGCATTCCATCCCGACGATGGCGTCGGCATAGGTCTGCAAGGTCTCAAACACATCCGTCCCCGGCTCGTGGCTGTCGCGGGCGAAGATGTAGGCGAAATCGAAGTATTGCTCATCTCCTGGGGCGAAGGTGAAAGGGCCGGAAGATGCGAGCATGCGGCGAAATCCCGGTGGGTTTTCTGATGCTTCTTCCCCCCAACCGTCGGAATCCGGGTAATCAGGATCGATAAAGTCGGTGGCAGCAAAGAGTGGATCACTGACGCCCGGCCAAATATATTTTGCTGCAGGCGCTGTGCCAGTCGTATCGTAACCCCAACTACCGTAAGAAAGAGGTGTTCCATCCTTCCACAAGGCTTGCATGTAGTCATAGTGCTCAACAGGTATTGCCGGGAACCCCTGGGCAGCAAAAGGCCCCTGGCCCGAAAACGGATAATAAATAGAACTTGACAAACCGAGCCGTTCGTTGTCGGCAACGCCGTCGCCCCAACCGGAGGTTTGATTTCCGTAGCGCTCATAGTTTGGAGAAAGCGGGGCGTCGTCTTCACCATTCGCATCCTTGAACGGCCCTGCCAAAATGCGCATCCCCAACATGGGTAAATCATCGCCGTAGCCGGGTCCTGAAGCACTCCCTTCGTCAAATGATGACCCATTATAAACATAAACCATGCTCCGCTCCACATCCGTTCCCACGTAATCGTCAACGGGATTTCCCAGATCAAACTCATTGGCCATGGCCATGTAGACGTCGCTATAAGTATCGGAACTCCGATTGATGATTTTTTGCTGCACGAGAACCGAATTGAAAAGGGCATCTCCCGGCTCGTCATATGCGTAAAACATCTGATGCATTTCGATGCCAAGGCCGGGACCTACGTTCGAATTATCCGGTCTGAATCCCACATCATTGACAATGGCATACACCGCCATATCACCGCAAAACACCGGGTGGTCCCCATCATTGGCGTCATAAACCCCGTCGCCGTTGTAATCGTAAAAAGGTGCCAAATAAGTGGCGAATCCGTCCTCGTCGTCGCCCATGGCCGGCCAGTCCAGGAAGTCGGCCGGCACTTCATAACCTTCCGGAAAGGCGATTTCAACACCGCACCCCGGATTGTTGAGGCAGTCGAAGTAGGCGAGGTGCTCGGCCACCTGTTCGGCGTTTACCTCCCAAAACCGGTTGTACGGTGAGTCTTCCGCCTCGACCTCGTCAAATGACCCGTCGAGTCTCAACGGTCCCGGTCCAAATTGACATCCGACAACATTGCAAAAGTGCGACCCTGAAAAGCGCAGGGTGTCATCCTGTGTAATCCCGCCAATCCAATAATTGGCAGAAAACACTGCATGGTTCCCGGAGTTGATCGGCACTTCCATGCCGGGCAGGCCATTTTCCTCATCGGTAAACATGATGCCCTTAAGAGAAGTCGACCACCGGAAATTATTGAATTCGAACTGTTCGCTCACAATTTGAGCGCCGCAGCTGAACATCAAGAAGAAAAATATCAAGGATAGAAAATGTCTCATTGTTTTAGATTTGAAAGCAAAGTAGACAGAATCTTCAGCTTACAAAAACCTAAAAACGAGCAATCTTGAAATCTCAATGCAGGCATAATGAAACCATTCACCATGTAGCAGCCACCACAAACGGCAAAATTACTCCACTCAAAATTTTCCGCTCTCCGCGTCCTGTGCCTGATACACCGGTATTGAGCTGACCAACCATTTTACTCGAATTTGCCGAAAAGGCGGAGGAGAAAATTTTGGGGTTTGATGAGTGTTCGATAAAAAATTCAGGTATTATTCCTGTCCCGAGGTGGTGCGCGGTGTGTGCCGGGAATGCCGGGGACATATTCGAAAGCTGATTTAAGAAATACTTCGGGAAAATGGGTTTTCAAATAATAATTCCCCAGCATTACAAATCGAAGATCAAGTCCTTAGATCAAGCCGCAGGCATGACCGCAGGCATGATGCAGCGGAGCACTCATGTGGTGAGTGACATACAATTTCAAATAGTAAACGCCCGGGCAACAAGTTTTAGAGAATAATTCCGAAGGGCGAATGCCCGTCGGAGCAATGATACAGCAAGTGATATGCGAAACTTTACGCAACTGTTTTATAAACGAATTTCGTCGAAAGAGAGAATGTTTCTGCAAACAGAAGGGATTCAAAAGATAGTTCCGCAGCATTATAAATGCAGCGGAGCACTCATGTGATTAGTGATATACATCTCAAAAAGTAAGCGCCAGGGGAACGGGTTTTAGAGAATAATTCCGAAGGGCGCATGCCCGTCGGAGCATTGATACAGCACGTGAGATGCGAAACTAAAGGCAGCTAATTGATGAATGAAATTCAGTGCAAAAGAAACTATTTGTACAAATCGCAATGCTCAGCAACTAGGTTTTGCCGAAAGGCCGCAACGAAATAATCCTCCGACCCCCATGAATTTCAGGATGAAAAAAGGGTGAAAAAACCCAATCTTTTTTATCCCGCTACACCTCGAATGCTTTTAGTAGCTGGCCTCATCAAGCTTCACCTTGCCACGGAAAGTGTAAAAAACGAAAGCGGTGTACGTAGCCACGAGCGGTACGCCGATGACTGCAAAAGTGAGCATAATACCCAGTGATTTTTCGGAAGAGGCGGCATTGTAGATGGTGATGCTGTTGGCGGCATCATTGGGAGCAAAGATGAGCACGGGATACAGCTCCAATGCCAGGATGACAAGCAGGCTCGCAATCACTACCGAGGAGGATAGGAAGGCATAGATGTACTTCCCGCGGGAAATTTGACGGGTCACATTGGCCACGGCCAGGATCATGACCAGAGGGATCAGAAACATACTCGGGTGGGAGCTGATATCGTCAGTCATGTGGGGGATGTAGAGCAAGGTGTAAAGCGTAACCACAACGAGGCTCACCACAAAAAAGATGGTGGTGGGATTGAGGAAACCCAACCAACTGCCGCGGTACAGGTGTTGCTCATCCAGCGGAATGCCCTGAACGATATTGCCAACCACCACGCCCAGAAGAAAGGCAATCAAAATGCTGGCCACTGAATAGGAAACATCCCAGAATTTGCGCCAGAGCTTACCGGGTTCCTTGCTGCGCACTTCGATCCCGATGGCCCGAAATATGAGCATGACCAGGAATAGCATGAAGGGAATGTAAAAGGCGGAAAACATATTGGCATACACCACAGGAAAACCGGCAAACAGCGTACCTCCGCCTATTACGAGCCACACTTCGTTACCGTCCCACACAGGGCCTATTGCATTGAGGGCAATGCGCCTGCTCTTCTCCTTCCGGAAAAAAAGATGGAGCGCACCGGCGCCCAAATCGAAGCCGTCGAGAATGGCATAGCCGGTAAATACGCCGCCCACCACGAGCAGCCAAAGGGTGGGGTAGTCCAATCCGAAAATCGTTGCCATAACTTAAGCGTTTATTTGTGACATGGATTTGTGTTGCGGGCTGTGCTGGTGCAGTTCGTCATCTTCGGGGCCGTGTTTTATTTTGCGGTTAAGCAGGTAAATAAACAGGGCAAAAAGCAAGATGTAAATAACGGTAAACATGATGAGCGAGAAAAGGACATGCTCGGCGGTCACAGTTTCGCTGAGGGCATCGCTCGTGCGCAGCAGGCCGTATACCACCCAGGGCTGACGGCCTACCTCGGCGGTGTACCATCCGAACTGATTGGCGATTTGCGGAAGGAATACCGACCACACAAACACCCAAAGCAGCCAGGGCTTATCAAAGAGTTTTTTGCGGTAAAGCAACCATATGCTGAACAGGCTCAGCGCAATCAAAAACATGCCGATGGACACCATGATGTGGTAGGTCTGAAATACGAAATTGACCATGGAAGGCCTGTCTTCCCGGGCAAAACTATCGAGACCGGTAACGGGTGTTTCCAAATCCTGGTGCAGCATAAAGCTCAGGCCTCCGGGCACTTTGATACCCGTCACCTCTTTGGTTTCATCGTCTACCCAGCCCATGATGTAGAGATCGGCCACGGCGAGACTGTCGTAATGGCCCTCCATGGCGGCGAGTTTGGCAGGCTGATGCTCGGCCACCACCTCGGCTGAGCTGTGTCCGGTAACTAGCTGCAGCAAAGCCGACACGGTAGCCACCACCAAGGCGATGGAAAAGGCCTTTTTAGAGAGCTCCACATGGCGCTTCCGCAAAATGTAATAGGCGTGCACACTCATGATGAGGAAGGTGCCGGCGAGGAATGCTCCCAGCCACACGTGCGTGAGGCGCTCCACAGATGAAGGGTTGAATACCATGGCCCAAAAGTCAGTGATCTCGGCGCGGGCCTGCATGCCCTCTCCCACTACGTGAAAACCCGCCGGCGTTTGCTGCCAGCTATTGGCCACCACGATCCACACAGCGGAAAACATGGCTCCGAGGGTCACCATAATTGTCGACAAAAAATGCACCCAAGGCTTCACCCGGTTCCAGCCAAAAAGCAAAATGCCCAAAAAGCCCGATTCCAACGCAAAAGCAAAGATGCCCTCAGCCGCCAAAGCACTGCCAAATACATCACCGACTGCCGATGCTGAGCGGAGGATAGATGTAATGAAAGGCGATTGTGAAAGCGAATTGAAGGCGGGAGAGGATTTCTACATCCATGGCAAGGGGTTGGTTTTTGCTGCAATGGCACAGGGGTTAAAAAAATACCTGCTCGAAAGAGCAGGCAGTATTTTTCTTGAAACGATTCTAAAAAGAGCCGGGCAGTGACCCAACGAAGACATGGCTGCACAAAGGGGGCTGAAAAAGTCGCCTTGTCGTCGCGTGCTGTATGGATTGCTCAGCTTCAAAATTTCAATCTTCTGTTTATCCATTACAAAACTAAAACAGACTTGTTTACGAAAACTGAAAAGATGATTTAAAAAAGTTTACACTACATCTTCCCCTTCATCATCTGGTTCCAATACAGGTATGGCAGCCCGTACTTCTTAAGCACCCACATGCTCCACTGCTCCTTGGTGGTGTCCACAATTTTGCTGATGATGGGGTCGCTGTCGCGGACGTTGTTGTACTTGAACTCGGCGAGTACCATCTTGCTGTAGCCGGTCACGAGCGGGCAGGAAGAATAGCCTTCGTATTGCTCTTTGGCCAGCTTGCTGTGCGAAATCATGTGGAGGATGTTGCCTACCACCACGGGAGCTTGCTTCCGAATGGCAGCGCCCGTTTTGGCTGTGGGCAGCGCGGCGGAATCACCCATCCCGAATACATTGGGATAGCGCTTGTGCTGCAGGGAATTGATATCGACCTCGAGCCATCCCTTGTTGGGGCCATCGGCGTAGGCGAGGGGCGAATTGCGCACAAAGTCGGGTGCCGACTGGGGCGGTGCGAGATGGAGCATGTCGTAAGGCATGGCGATGAGGGTTTCACCTTCAAGCTTTTCGTTCAGCTTATTGTCTTCGGTGATCACACAGGCGTTTTCGCCGGGCTCGGAGTAGTGGAAATAAATGATTTTCTTCTCCGCGTCGATCTTGTGCGGGGCGTAATAGGGCTTAAAAACGATGTCGCGCTCTATGATGATTTTGTTGAGGGTTTTGGCAAACTCCTTCACCCCGAAGATGACCGAACCGGGCGTGGCAAAAACCACATTGCTCTTCTCGCGAATACCCCTTTTACGGAAGTATTCCTCGGCCATGTACATGATTTTTTGCGGGGCACCGCCGCACTTGATGGGCGTGGTGGGTTGGGTAAAGACGGCATTTCCGCCCTTGAAGCGCTGCAGCACCTCCCAGGTGTGTTTGGGATCGGTATAATTGCTGCACACATCGCCTTTGTCGAGGGCTTCTTTGAGGCCGGGCAGGTCGCCGGGATTCATTTGGATGCCCGGGCTCACCACGAGGTAGTCATAGGTGATTTTTCCGCTGCTGCGGGTTGCCACGGCGTTGTTTTCGGGGTCAAAGCTTTCCGCAAAATCGCGTATCCAGTCGACCCCGCTCGGGATGAGGGGCTTCTCCTTGCGGACGGTTTTATCAAAGTCGTACACCCCCGCTCCTACCAGCGTCCACGCGGGTTGATACACG
>JAIVHQ010000250.1 GCA_020200995.1 Flavobacteriales bacterium | reverse complement strand
GAATTGTACAAATGGCTCAGGTTTAAGACCTGATATCATCGGCCGCTATCTTGATACGAGGTGGTGATTGTCGTGCGGGGTACTTCGTTTCAGCAACAGACTGGTGAATGTTTATATTTGAAATGTAATCTGCCCGTCGTGAAAAAACCATTGTTGCTGCTCCTTGTACTGCTTTTTTGCTCCATCGTTCGAGGAGCGGATTCGGACTTCGCGTCGGGTGAAGGGGCAGCTAAGCGCGATTCTGTTTTGGTCGACAGCCTTTACAATGAAGCCATCTCGCGGTTTATGAACAACAAGCTCGAGGAAGGCCTTGAAATCCTCGATACGATGCTCATCCTCGCCCGCAAAAGCGGACAGTACTACAAGCTAATCCTGGCTGAAAATGACAGGGTGAGGGCACTGGAGTTTCTCGGAATGAACTCACTCGAAGTACTAAAAGCTTATGATGCTATAGATCGGGAAATTCACCCCTTGATGAATCAGCCTACTCCCGCTCATGCTAAAACATGGTACAATCTGGGCATGTGGTACCATGGAGCAGCTCGCTTTCACCTCGCGCGCGACTATTTGCAACAGGCAGTGGCCGTCATGGAAGGAGAAGAGAAGACGTTTGATTTACAGCGCTCGATGATTTATAATGTATTGGGTATGTGTCATGAAGGCCTTGGCGACCATTCCTTGGCTGTACACTACTTTCGCGAAAGCATCGCCTTAAGGGCATCCATGTTTGGAGAGAACTCACAACGAACTATAAGGGTCAGGCTTAATTTGATTGCAACTTTGGTTGCCTCGGGAGATTATGACGGGGCCGAATACGAACTCGAAGAAATCCGAAAGGGCCTTGAGTCGGGAGGAGTGGACCCCATGTCCCACAGGCTTTACATGGAATGTAAAGCCGACATCCTGAAGGCTCTCGGAGATTACAACGGAGCGATTGAAGCATTTGAGCGCTTCGAGTTACTGAGTGAGAGATCGAATATGGTTGAAGACATGGAGGTTGAAATCGTCGTCGATCGGTCCACCTTACTGACCCATCTTCAGAGGTGGGATGAAGCCGAGTCGGCATTGAGAAACAAATTAGCTTCAGTGGGGGGCGACAATGTAAAGGTGTACTTGTATAAAGGACTTGCCGATTTATATTTACATCAGGGACGACCGTCCATGGCTGTGAAGTATGCAGACATTGCAGAATCCTATTACTTTCCCGGGGGCCGCAGCGCGGTAATTGTGCCTTCGGATTTGGTATCGGGGGTGAAACATTCGCTCAGCGCCCTCGCCTCTACAGCCAAGGCACTCGACCTCTATGCCGACTCCACCGACCATCCGTCCGATCGCAGGGCGGTGCTCGAAATGATAGATGATGCAGGACGAATATTTGCCATTGCCATGCGCCGCGCGGATGCAGGCGAACTCATCCAACTGCGGGAGCAGGGGTGGTTTGAGATTTACGAAATAGGGATGAAAAATGCTTACGTACTGCACAAGCAGGGTGGGAGTAATGAATGGGTAGAGCGCGCATGGAAATTATCGGAAGATTCGAAGTCAGCGGCACTTCTTACTTCGGTAAACAGGCTGGGCCCCGAAATCAGTAAAGTGAAGCCGGCGGATGAGGTGGAGAAAGAAATGCGCTTGCGAAACGAATTGGGCTACTACGCGGAAGAGTTGAAAGAGGGCAACCTCAGCGCCGATAATCGGAAGGTATTCCTACAGAAACGGCTCGCTTTAGATAGCCTCATGGAGACCTATCAAAGCCGATATCCCGAATACTCTTCTTTGCGGTTTGACCCCGTCAAGCCTTCTCTCGAAGATGCCATCACGAAGGGACGCAGCGGTCGATCAGTGCTTTCGTATCTCTGCGGAGAAAATTCTGTTTACGGAATTGCCGTCACAAAATCAGGGGCTCATTTTGAAGTGTTGGGTCGTACCGATACACTCTCGGAGGCCATTTCCGCGTACAGAACTGCGCTCAATACACGCCCCGAAATGGCAAATTTTGAAATGAACACCAAAGACTTAAAGGAAGCGGCCGGGGCATTGTTCGAGACCCTGGTAAGCCCACTGCTCAACTTGACCGACCTCCATGAGCGACTCCTGATAATTCCCGACGGCCCTTTGCACTTCCTCCCTTTCGAAACACTGAACGCTGTTACCTCTCATGGAGGTGCAGCGCGCTGCTTGCCTTGCTCCCAAATTTAGTTCCACAGGCACCTGGCGCAACTTGGTGGGCGCTCAGAGCGAGATCGAATCCCTCGCAGCGAGGTTTCCCGATGGGGTTACGGGAGTTGATACCACGAATTACGAATGGTTTATGGGTCGAAAAGGCAACTACCGTGTGCTCCACTTTGCCACCCACGCCTTTGCTGATGAAGCTGACCCGATGAATTCAGCACTTTTGCTCGATGGCGGGGCCCGTGCCGGTCGTTCAGGCGTACTTCGGGCTTCCGATTTGTATTCGATGAGCATTCCTGCTGAGATGGTGGTGCTCAGCGCTTGCAATACGGGCGCGGGGCCTGTGCGCCGCGGCGAGGGTGTGATGAGTTTGGCCCACGGTTTTGCTTACGCGGGCAGTCCCTCAGTGGTCATGACCCTCTGGCCCGCCAATGACAAAGCTGTTCAGGGTTTGGTGGATGGTTTTTACGCGGGATTGGCTGATGGAAAATCAAAGTCGGCCGCACTCAGCTCTGCAAAACGCGAATACCTTGCCAACGCCGATGGATATATGGCCCATCCTTATTTTTGGGCGGGGATGATCTCCATAGGGAATGATGATCCGCTTACGGCAGGTGGGCACGCGAGTGTTTGGGGATGGATCTTATTGTTGATCGGAGTGCTTCTATTGGGAGGGATATGGTTGCGACGGCGCAAATCGCTTTCCTGAATTTTTGGCAATTCCCACTCAGTTTATTTGCCTGAACAGCGTCTCCGCTTTTTCTCGATACAGGCCTTTTTCAGAACGAATAATCTCGAGTTTTTTCTCTGCTTCAACGGTTTTTCCTGCGAGGATGAGTGCAAGGGCGTGGTGAAAGCGCGCTACTTCAAAAAGAGCGTGGTTGCGGTCGTCAAATTCCGAAAGGATGTCGATGGCTGCGAAATACCGGCCTTCGGCGATGAAACTTTCCGCGAGATAGAAGTCGCGCAGCCCTTCCATGTCATCCCCCTCAGGTCTTTTGTTCTCGAACATTAGTGTGATTTGCTCAAAACGGCCTTCTTCGTAGAGCATAAATATAGAGTCTTCGGCATTGACAGGGGCGGTCCCGCGTTCGCTGATTACACTCGGATACGGGCTGAACATGTTGAGTGCTTGATTTTCAAGACTATTTCCATCGTTTTGTAAGAGGGTGTAAAGTCCTGCTGTACATCCCAAAATCACCAGGATGGCGGCTGCGATACGCGTGAAGGATTGTCGCGAGTGATTGCCCGAGCGTTCTTTGGCTTCCCATTCTCGAATTTTTTGTCTGAGTTCTTCTTTGCCCGCTTCCACAATGCCGTCTCTGATCAGTTCAAACTCTTCGATGGCTGCGTCAAGCACCGGGTTTTCCAGGCGCTCCTTTTCCACAGCAGCGCGCTCTTTTTCCGGAAGGGTACCTTCCACAAAAGCTTCAATTCGGCTTAACTTGTTTGTGTCTTCAGTCATAGCGTCCTGAAAATTGACCTCAATTTCTTAAGGCATTCATACTTTGTTTTCTTAGCGGTATTCTCATTTTTCAATCCTATTCTCGCGGCGATAGCTTCCATGGAGAAACGCCGGTAGTAATACAATATAAGCAGCTTCTTGCAGGAGCCGCCCAGCCTGTCCAAGGCTGTCTTCAACTTTTCTGACGACTCTTCCACAGGGCTGCCGTATTCAGTAGCTTCTTCTTCGACAAACTGTAATACATCGGCCCCGGATTTTTCAACTTTTCGCTCCCAGTATGCCTTACGGTGATCGCGGCCCAGGTTTTTTCCTATTCCGATCAGGTATGTCGACGCGGAGCTTTCGAGTTGTTCCAATTGACCTGTTCGCACCTGCTCAAACATTATGAAAAAGGCTTCCTGGTACCATTCAGAAATTCGTTCGCTGTCAGAAATGCCTTGCTTGCGAAAATATCCTGTAAAAATCGGCCGATTGATCCTGTACACCGTTTCGAGGTATTTAGGATCGCCTGACTTAAATTTTTCTATGGCTTCGTCTGCCTTCACAGTTTAATGGCTTGATAATTCCAAAGGTAACCATTCGGAAGGCATTTTTTAATCTGGCATGTTTTTTTGAATTTGAATTACGGGCCACATTAACGCTCTCTTTCAAATGTTCGCAATGAATTTCCTTAAAGTTATGGATGCTTTAAAGTTCTTGTAATCAATAGTCAAACCTGTTATTTAAGTTTTTATCGAAAAATATTCGGAGCAGACGGTTACCTTTTTGTTTTGCATTCCATCAATAGATGAAAAGCGTGAAACTTCAGCCATCGCGGCTGATTAATCAAAGCATAACCTTTGCAACAATCGGTAACCTTCATACAACCTGTTCAGGACTGAGAACGGACGAAGGGCTAACCTGCCGAGGGGCTATGAGCCACGTGTAAACGTGTGTCCTCGAAAGGGGGAGAGGTCATCTTGCTAAGATGACCTCTTTTTTTTTGCCTTTTTTGACAAGGTTTTTTTCCGTCGGATTTTGTAGCTTCATCCCGACCAAAGCCCTACAACTTGCGGACCCTCGGCATTCTATTGCTTATGCTTTTCACCACACTGCTATCTCAAGCAGGCGAGTCGGAGGAAATAATGCGTTCTAAAGCCCTGCTTGCAGGAGCGACTGACGACAATGTGCGGGTTGGAATTTACAATGACCTGGCCTGGGAGTATTCATTTTTTGCTTACGACAGTGCTGTGCAATATGTCGAAAAGGCGCTTTCGCTCAGCCGACAACTGTCAGATCCTTACTGGGAGGCCGTCTCTTTGGAAATGAAAGCCATACTGATGGAGATGTCGGGGCGCTCCGAAGAGGCTTTGAAGCTTTACCTCAGGGTAATACCTCTTCGGGAATCAGTGGGAGGTCGCGGCCTGGAAAATACGTACAACAACATGGCCGTTATTTTTCGAAACCAGGAAAATTTTGAGAAGGCATACAAATACTTTGAGCTTTCATACCTGATGGAATTGGAAACGGAGAGTGCAGAGGGGATCGCCGGTAGCTTGGTAAATATGGCTTTGGTGAAGATGCGGATGGGCGATTTGGACTCGGTCCCCGACCTTTTTCGCAAGGCCAGCCGCATTACAGCAATCAATAATGACCTCAACGTGCAGGGGATGTGCTACTTGAATTTTGCAGAGTATTTTACATTGACAGGTCAGCCCGACAGTGCACTTTTTTATTACAAGCTGGGTTATGTAATCGCCGACCGACTTCAGGACTACGGGAGCAAAGCGGTCGCGGCTTACGGATTGGCCGAAGTATCTCATGCGAATGGAAATCACGTCCGTGCGCTGGAGTACCTGGATGAATCTGAAGCGATGGCACGGAGCATTAAGGCAGTGCAGTACATCAAGCGCACCTACGGCTTGAGGGCAGAAGTACTGTTCGGAGCAAAGAGGTATAAAGAAGCTTTCGAGGAGCAGCGCCGCCATATGCTTGCCAAAGACTCATTGATATCGCTGGAGGTATTGGGGATTACCAACGAATTAGAGACCAAGTACCAGAGCGAGCGAAAGGAGCGGCAAATCACGGAGCTCAAACTCACCATGGCCGAGGGTGCGCTCAATGCCGAGACGAGCAGAAATCAGCGGAACTTTCTCTTCTTTCTATCTGTGGTGATGGTGATGGCCGTTGGGTTTATTGCTTACCGGTATCGGCATCAGCAGAAAACGGCTGTGATTCTCACTGAGAAAAACAAGACCATTGAGTTGGCTCTCAAAGACCGGGAGACGCTGCTGAAAGAAATACACCACCGCGTTAAGAACAACCTGCAGGTGGTGAGTAGCTTGCTCAGTATTCAGGGCCGGGAAATCACCGATTCCAAAGCCCTTGAGGCTGTCAATGAAAGCAAGAACAGGGTCAAGTCCATGGCTTTAATCCACCAATACCTCTACGGCGATCACGACCTTAAAAGCATCGATATGCAGCAATACATCGTGCAGTTGAGCAAAAGTCTTTTCGGTGCTTACAGGGTAGACCACGACATGGTGGAGCTCCGCACGGAAGTGGAACCCATCATGCTCGATGTGGACACCGCTGTTCCGCTGGGCATTATCCTCAACGAGTTAGTGACTAACGCCTTGAAGTACGCTTTTCCGGAAGGGAGGGCCGGAACACTCACGGTGAGCCTCAAAGAGCTGAACAGCAAGCTTGAGCTGCGCGTCAAAGACGATGGGGTCGGGTTGGATGCCGTGGATCCTTCAGACCTCTCATTCGGAATGAAATTGCTGAATGCTTTCAAATCAAAACTCAACGCTGAATTCGAGACGAAAAACGAAAACGGGGTTGAAGCTATTTATACCATAGGAAATTACAAACGTATATGGGCAGAAGTTACAGTATATTAATTGTGGAAGATGAGCCGCTGATTGCGGAAGATATTCAGGGTTACCTCGAAGAAAGCGGATTTTCTGTGACCGGGATTGCACACAATGGCAATGATGCCATAGAATTGCTGAAAATTCAAAAGCCGGATGCATTGCTTCTCGATATCAATCTAGGCGTTCCGCCCGACGGGATTGAACTCGCCACGCTGATTCGCGAAAAATTTGAGATCCCTTTCGTATTTCTCACCAGCCATGCCGACAAAAGCACCCTCGAGCGGGCCAAGCAAACTTTTCCGGCGGGATATTTATTGAAGCCATTTGACGGGCGAGATCTTATGACCTCTTTAGAAATAGCCCTCTTCAACCATTTCAATAACAGGGCTACTTCGGCTACCGAGCCTACTTTGGAAAGCGTTAACAGCAAATTGCCCACACCGTTGAGTGCACGCGAATTTGAGCTCATGATGCAACTGCGCACCGGCAAGACCAACCGTGAAATTGCCGAAGCATCTTTCATCTCAGTCAACACCGTGAAAACGCATTTGCAACATCTTTTTAATAAGCTCAATGTTACCAACCGCACCCAGGCCCTGTTTCGCATCCGCGAGTTGAGTTGAGCAAATCACCCGTTCGGATGATGAGCGCGTCGGGCTCCCTTCGTTTTTTTGCCGCAGCAAGAAAACAAAAATGCACTTCGCAGGCCGGTCCGTCATTTTCAAAAAATCATTTCCGCTCATGGTGTGCGAGCTCACCGATGCCATGATGCTTTTTTCAGGGGTTATGTTTTTAACCCTCGAAGATGAGGTATACCTCGCTGCCATCGGTCTGATTGATGCATTTTTGCTTTGCTGCCTGGCATACGGATTCGCCTTGAGTGATGCTTTTCGGAATTTTTATGCGCGAAAACGGGCCGATAGCCGAGACCTCGGTTTATCCATGGCCGTCCACCGCAAGTCGAGGCGCGGGTTTCTGCTTTCGGGGATCACCCTTTCGGGCATCGGAGCTGCCGTTCTTTTCGCTTTTCATTTTTGGTACAATGCGGAAATTATTCTAATACTGCTTGCTGCACTTCCCTTTCTGCTTCCTGTGGTGGCTGTGTATTACATCGGCCTCTCCTTCCACTCGTTTCTGATCGGTCGGGGCCATTTGACGCGTGTGGGTTGGGTGGCAGTCCTGGCTTTTCTTGTTCATTTGATCTTGCTCTATATTTTCCTCAATGTGGTTGATACGGGATTAATTCCGACCAATGCAGTATTGCTTGCATCACTTTTGGCAGAGTCTTTCTGGTTGGCCTTGTTGTGGGCTGCTTATCGCGCATTCGGATACGGCAATACAATTGAAACGAGTAGTTTTTCTACAAAAAGAATCCGAAATGTATTGCGACGCGCCGCCTACCTCCCGGGCCTGTCCTTGTTCTCCTTCCATTTTGCCTGTGCCCTGATTTTTGTTTACCTCTCATGGTGCTGCGCCCATGCCGAAGCAGCTTTGCTGACATTGGCCATGAGTTATTACGCTCTGCTGATCGCCCCGGTCAACGGTATTTCAGACGCTGCCGCTAACGGATTCTCATTTATGTACGCGGGCCGTCGCACCCGGCTTTTTTTCCGCTTCCGCAAAAACCTGTTTGCCGTAAGTATTGCTGCGGCCGCCATGGTCTTCGTGCTTTTTGCAGTGATTCAATATACCGGCGTTCACGACGGGCCGCAGAGCCTGAAAATAATGGCTTTCACCGGAGTGCTCGCCGTGTTCGGAATGCGCAACAAGATTGATTTCACCGCAGTGCTCGTGCGCTTGCACATCGGAACATTCTTTCGTGTACAGCTTTTGTATGCCTTGACAGTTGTTGTTGGCTTTGTGCTGCTCAGGGACTTCTTTGCGATGAAAATTACGGCATTGCTTCCTGTGGTTCTTTTCGCACAGGTTGCGGTATCAATTGCGCTTCGGCAGAGGGTGCGGATACTTTGGTTTGCCCCGAGCAACTGATGGTTTTTCCTCCGTTGGATTCATTCTTTTCCGAAATCCCTCTTTTGACATATGCGACGATTCAGCGATGAAATACATCGGTTTATCATTTGAATATAGCGTTTCATTGAAAAATCATCCTTTCGGGTGACCTCCGCACAGGACTATTCCTTCATTTTTGCTCTCACAGTACGCTTTATTAACCAAATTAACCGATCATGAAGTTCTTTAACAGCTTACTCACTGTCTGTTGTATGACAGTATTTTCAATCGTTTCCGCGCAAACCGTTATCAACGACGACTGCGCCGATGCCCTTCCGATATCAGTAGGAGCAGAATGTACATTTCAAGATTTTACCAGTGTTGGCGCGACTTCCGAACCGACTTCGGTGGCTCCCAATCCGAACTGCGGAGGTTATCAGGGCGGCGATGTGTGGTTTACCTTTGAAGTGCCCGCATCCGGAAATTTTCGTGTTGAAATGACCAGTGTCAGCAACGATCCCGCACTTGCCGGCGAAACGCTTTACCTGCGCGCATTCCGTTTTATTAGTTCACAGGGTATTGATTTTGACCTTTGCATTTGGGAAATCGATCCACCTGTCAATGACAACTGCGCCGATGCTTTAGGCCTTACCGTCGGGGAGACTTGTACCACAGAAAGTTTTAGCTCTCTATTCAGTACTTCAGAGCCGACTTCAGTAGCTCCAAATCCTAACTGCGGTGGCTATCAGGGCGGCGATGTATGGTTTGCTTTTGAGGCACCTGCCTCGGGAAATTTCCGCATTGAAATGAGCAGCGTGGGTAGCAACTCTCAGTGGGCCCTTTACAGCGGTAGCTGTGGTAATTTTACACAATTAAAATGCGCCTCGAGCAACAACCAGCTGAGCTCAAATTTCAGTGATCCCGCGCTTGCCGGCGAAACCCTTTATCTGCGCGCTTTCCGCTTTGTGAGTCCGCAAGGCATTGACTTTGATTTATGCATTTGGGAAATCGATCCTCCCGTGAACGACAATTGCGCCGATGCTACAGGCCTCACCGTCGGGGAAACCTGTACCACAGAAAGCTTCAGCTCTCTATTCAGCACTGCAGAGCCAACTTCAGTGGCGCCAAATCCTAATTGCGGCGGCTATCAGGGTGGTGATGTGTGGTTTACTTTTCAAGCCCCGGCCTCCGGAAACTTCCGCATTGAAATGAGCAGCACGGGCAATAACTCTCAGTGGGCGCTCTACAGCGGGAGCTGTGGGGATTTTACCCAGCTAAAATGCGCCTCGAGCAACAATCAGTTGAACTCCAATTTCAGCGATCCGTCCCTGGCGGGCGAAACACTTTACCTGCGTGCCTTCCGTTTTGTCAGCCCTCAAGGCATCGATTTTGACCTGTGCATTTGGGAGATAGATCCGCCTGATAATAACCAATGCGACGATGCAGAATGGCTGTCCTTAAGTGATGAGTGCGTATATACAGCACACAGCTCGGTATACGCGACAAGTTCATCTGCTGATGTGGTGTCCAATCCTTCTTGCGGTGCTTACCAGGGCGGCGATGTGTGGTTTGCTTTTGAAGCGCCTGCTTCAGGTCAATTCAGCGTTAACCGAAATAATCTATCGACCGGAAGTGCGTCTATGGCTTTCTACACGGGAAGCTGCGGAGAATTTACCGAAATTGAGTGCTCAGGAG
>JAIVHQ010000051.1 GCA_020200995.1 Flavobacteriales bacterium | reverse complement strand
CCTATGATGAGGCTGTTTCGGTACAGGTTGGGATCTGAGTCAGCGGGAATCAACTCGATTTTCAATACAGGAGATGCATACGGCAACCGTGCCGGCGACTCTCCCGAATCGGGCAATCCGAATGGCTGCATTTCCTTGCCCGAGCAGCGAATCGCTACATAGAGTGCCGAAATATTAATCAGACCCGCCTTATCGTGTTCGATTTTGGCCTGTAGGGAAGTCCGTCCCTCGTGGGCTGCACCCGTGAGTACTTCAATGCGGTCGCCTGCGGGAGAAAGCCCCCTGCACTGCACCACTTCGACCACCACAGTGCTTTGGCCTTCCACGCGCAGCATAAATTCAAGCGGCTTTCTTCCGTCATTTCCAAAAGGCAAAATACCATAGAGATCCCGCCCTTCAGACAGCGCTGTGCAGTCTTTGACCTTCTCCTCGATAACGTGCTGAAGCTTGTGAAGGTGGACACTCGAAATTTTCATTCCGTCGGTCCAGTTGATGTATTGATTGGATAAGGGGTCTATCATGCTTCTGAGTTTATCACCCGTTCAAAAAATAAGTCCTGGTCTTCTTCAATGCGGTTATCCTCGATGGTGATGTCGGTATCAACATACCTCCTTTTCTTAAACAGGGCCCTCATTCCCTTATTATTGGTTCTGAACAACCAACCTTCGACTCCATCTTTGGCGCCGATGCCTACAATGGGTTTTTCGGGGCTTCTGTTTTCGTTGTAATCGCGAATGAAGAGGTAAACAAGCTCTCCCAGTAGGGCCTCTTTGGGCAGTTTGACTTTTACTGTGGTGATCAGGTTTTCATTTGGGTTTCGCTTGAAGTGCAAATTGGCAAAAACGATTCGCTCTCTGTTCCAGGTGGGCTGCTTTTCGATGTAGTTTTCGGGATACATCCAAAGGCTGTATTCCTTTGGCTCGATGGATGCCGCCCTTTCGAAGCTTTCGCTGAAAAAAAGCGGGATCAGTGAGGTCAGGGGAGCCGAGGCCATGAGCAGGCTGAGGGAGAGAGAAATTTCAGCCAAGCCCGTGAACATGCTGATGCAGGTGTAGATAATGAGCATTCCCAAAAAAACTGAGACGAACACCCCTAAGGCCGTCCAAACGCGGGAAATAAATTTGGTGTCGGAATACCATTCGATTTTGCTTCCGGCACGCCGGTGGCTCCACGTGCCAATCAGGATTCCCAAAACCGATAAGCCCAGATAAGTGTACTTCGCCAAGGGCAGCCCGGGATAGGAGAAAAAGGGAATGAAAACAGTACATCCCAAAACCAATCCGACCACCAAAAAGATCAACAGGTGCTTGACCGTGGCTTTATCGAATCGGGCAGATTTTGCCTTCACGGCTTTTCCGCGCGCGAATTTCGACTTCGCCTTGGACTGCACTCCTTTAGACTGTGCAAAAGTGCTTTTGGCTTGGGCTGCGGGGTTGCTCATTTCGGATCGCTTAATATACTTGAAACTCCTAAAATACTACAAAGCTGATGTTTCTCAAACAATGTAAACGAAAAATCGGGCTCGGGAATAATCTCTGTTTCAGTTTCCATATCTACTGGTGTGAGATGGTCACACAAGTAATTCAACTGCTTGGTGTATTCGCCGTATTCGGCAAATTTGTTGGCGACTTCCATCCCGACGGGCCCCACTGCGAAGGTGAGTTGATAGACGTCTTCATGGTACCCGACTCCCAGTACGCCGTCGATACCGAGCTGGGCCCTCCCCAGAAAGAAATTTGACTCAGTACATTCGCGCTCAACTGTGCGCAGCGTCTTTCTGATGCGAAAAGGCAATTGCATGACCATTGACACGGCGGTCTCCAGCCATTGCAGGTTCACTGAAATATCGCGTGCAGAGGGCAAAATCATGGCCAGAAACCGGGCCTGCATGTCGTTAAAATAATCGGGGATGTCCCAAAATTTGCGCAGGTAATCGCGGCCTCTTTTCTGCCTGAACTGCCCCATTGTTATTTCAAAACCCAGAATATCGCTTTTCACCTTAAGCAGCTGATCGTCCATCGGCCAAAAGAATCTACGCGCACTGTAGGCCAGATGCTCCTGATGTTCGCGTTCGTCTTTTAGGTCAGCAATCGACTTAAAATGTTTATTGGACTTCGACTTGTGGAAGAGAAATTCGGGAAACTGATCGTAGAGCCCCCTTCTGTTGACCTCAATAAGCGTGCGGTCATTCTTGTGCTTGTGATGTCCGGGGCCGTGTATAGCCGCCACGTCATTTCTGAAGATTCGCTTGAACCCGCCATTGAGAAAAAAAAGGAAATCATTGCTATCCCTTTTTAATCCCGCGAGCAAGTATAGCAAGGCCTCTGCCTTTGGATCCTCAGCGATTGAGCGGTACTGCATCTGCCATGATTCGTGATCAGTCATGGGCCTCCTTCACATTTACCGGGATTGAAAAATTCGATTTTGACAAAAGCTCGGACTCTAGTCGCTGGAGCATGTAGTTTTTCTTGGCGGGGTCGCGCTCACCTGTCTTAAATGTGATATAAATACTGAGCACCTGCATGAGTCCGTTTTTCCGGAGGCTGGAAGGCAGGGTTTCCTTTTTCACATCCACCCTTTCGATCCTGCCTGCTCCGATGGTGCGGCAGTGGCTCACGATGTCGGCCCTGGTTACAATGGCGTCTTTGGTAAGCAAGGCATTTTTGTAGCGATCCACCAAAAGCTTGTCGCTGAGCTCTTGTTCTCCGCCAATAATATCCGTCATCAATACGGCACTCCCGGTCATGGAGATGCCCGCAGTATTGCATTCCACCACGCTTTCCTTCGGTATTCCATTGGCGAAGTCGGCATCGGTGGACCAAAAATAGATGTACACATTTTCGTATTCCTGCTGAGGCGTGAGCATGATGTAGGGCCTTTTGTTTCGCAAGCCCGCTGCCTCCACCTTCTTTTCCACCCTTCTGAAGGCCTGGTCAATTTTTTGAAGATCGGCAGAAGTTCCGGAAGCATCAACGGATGCGAATGCCTGCTTTTCGTCCTTGATCAGATCGAGCAGATAGGTGAGGTACTCGGTGGCTTCACGGTCATCGAGCCTGCCAATGCCGGCGCGCCTTACGGCAAATGTGCCCGGGTTATTGAGCTCGTTTACCATGTGCTTAATCTCACTGTACCGCACGCCTTCATTCGATTCTACGCGTTCCACATTGAGAAAAGCACCTTCAAAATCCAGCTTTTTGATATTGAGGTCGGGCTGCAAACGTACCACCTGCCGCTCCATCTTTCTATTGAGAACCGGAAAACAGTTCAACTGCAGGAATACATCATGCACCAAATTCGCTCCTACTTCATCGGGAAAGTGAAGGGCAATCCATCGGCATTCAGCATCGGGATCGAGTTCATCAATGGTCTCGCGGTAAGGTCCCGACAGGTCTTCTGCTCCTGAGTTTTCATCGGCGTGAGACACATCAATCGTTAAGAATCGGTTTTGATAATAGTTCACAATAAGGCGCTCGAGCTGATTCATGGGGTTCAACTTCTCCTCGAGGTTGTAGTCCGCTTCTGCAGTCCCGGCCAGGCCCCGCTCGGTGGGAAGGGGGGTTCCATCGAGGTTGGTGACACGCACCTTATCGAGCAACATGAACAAGCCCTTCTTCTCTTCATCCTTGAACCAGTCGAAGTAGATACTGAATTTCCGGTTTTCAAGCCGGCTTATGCCAAGGACAATGGAATGGTGATTCTCGACCGGAGATCGGAGGTCTAACTCCTCATTGTTCAACCCATGGACGGCAGACACCACTCCTTGCTCAAGGCGAAACTGAAGGGAAGCGGGAATCATATCGACAGGCGTGGCAGCTGTGAAGTGCACCGTCTTTACTTCCTGCCGGTTGAATTTCTCTTTGTTCAGCCAGCGCTTGTCGTATTTAAAATGATCGTATGCCGTAATTTCAACATTCTCTGTGGGCGTAAAATGAACAACACCATGGGCGGGCACCACCGACTGCATGGCGTAGGGCATAAGCTGACCCGCAAGTCGTTTGAGAATTCTCGACTCCGCTCCTTTTAGCTCGTTACCCACCCCTTCTACCTCTTTTGCCAGGGCATTCAGCAGTAGTTTGTAAGAAGGGTCGAGTCCGGTCAGGTCAGATTCACGCACACCCCAGGTTTCAGCAGCTGTTTGCAACATCCGCTTGTAAACACTGGCGCTGCTGAATCGATCTTTCTGCATGGTGGCTTTATTCTGTGGCAAAAGGACTCAGGTATATTTTATCGTTAAAGTAGAAGGGTTCGTTCGTTGCGGCAATGAAACCTTTCACATTGATGTGCAAGCTTTTTTGAAGTCTCACCAAGTCGTTTCCGTTGACTTCATTGCGCATCTCTTCTTCCCCCACAGTGGCCTTGACAGTTGTTTTAAGGAGACGTTTCTCGTATTTTTCGAGTACTGTTTGCATTTGCATGGCCATTTTATCAACCCAGATTCTGCTCACCTGGGCATGCTCAAATTCGTGCTCCCAAATTTCACATCCGAAATCGGGATCAAAGGCACACTCTCCGTAAGAGGTCGTAATCAGGAGGCGAATATGCCAGGCAATGCTTTCTTCCTGCGAGCACCGTTCGAAGCTCAGGTGTTTCAAAAAGTAAGTACAGTTTAGGGGCAGCCTGATGCCTGTTTGCAGGGGATCCATAAATACATTTAATTAATTTTCACCAAGGCGCCTTTGATGACCGTCATGGCCGATCCTGACACTTCTGCATTGGTCATGGCTTCAATTTTTGTCATCATTCCTGACAATGAGGCGTTTTGGGTGGCACTTACGTCCATGTTCTGCAGGGCACTTACTTCCACGTTTCCGTTTGATGCAATGCCGATGTCGCCTGTGGCTCCAATTTCTGTTTTTCCGTCCGATGAATAACTCGCATCTCCGCCTGCACTGATTTCCATATCGGCCCCCGCATTTATCTTCACGGCACCTCCGGCGATCATCGTAAGGTTTTTCTTTGCATTAAGGGTGATGTCGCCGTTGGTGATGATTTCAATTTTTCCATTGCTCTCGCAATGCAACTCGAGGGAGTTGTTCTCGTTTTTGAGAATCATCTTTCCCGTGTCGTCGAAAAGAATTTCGTTGCCGCTCTTTGTTTTTATGGACTTCAGGTTGTTGTCAGAATCGTAACTTCCTGAAAAATTGTACTCCCCGTTGTACAGGGAACCGATCACATAGGGATTTTCAGGGCAACCGCCTTCAAACCCCACCATGACATCATCGCCTACTTCAGGCACAAAATACATCCCCCTGGTGTCGCCCGCATGCATCGAAGCCATGCGGATCCATGGCGATTCCACATCTCCGCTCCAATCAAATTTCACCCGAACCCTCCCCCACTTCTTGGGATCTTTATTGTCAGAAACCTGAGCAGTACATGGCTGCACCATTGGTTTTTTAAAATTAATATCGAGGGGGAAAATAGCTTCTTTTGGTATGGCCCTGAAATGGTTGGAGTATGTTTTAGCGCTCACGCAGTTGTGACTTACGTAAACTACCACAAACTCACCCACATGGTCCAGGCCCTCCAGTTTCAAAACACTCCCCAAACGGATATCAGCCATATCGGAGTCGCCGGAAACAGCCATTACATTTGCTTGCTGCACCTGATTGGCCACATCCAGTTTGTGCTTAATTTCCTTGAGTTCGTCTTGTAGTTTATCACCCGAAGCATGCGACGTTTTGTAAACAAAGGAATCCTTTGCAGCCGGATAAATGCTCTTGGATTCTTTAAGGCTGTGCTTTGCCATGATATCCTTGGAATCCACCTCTTTTGGGATGTGTTCCTTTATCTCATTCTTGTTATAGTCACGCACCTTCACTCCCGGGGTATTTGAAATCAGGGAGTAGTCATACCGCAGGGACTGAAGTCGGTCTCTTTTGATGGTGATTACGTTTGCCTTCGGATTACGGCCGAGGCACAAGTTTTCACCGTCGTAGTAAAACCATTCTCCGTATTCGAAGCAGAGGCGCTTCATAAAGTCAAAATCACTCTCCCCGTACTGCACAGTATAGCGTAGCTTATCGGTGTAAGTGATGTTGTCTTCGACCTTGATTTTCTCAGAAAGGTGCTTGGAAACACAGGATTTGAAAATGGAAGGAATTGTCAGGTCGGCGTAGGCCCTGGTGTCGGGGATGCTGTCCATCAACACCGTATTACTCTGTCCATCAATACTAAGCATGGCATGCTCCCACCGGTTTCCGCTCACGTGCAGGTTGGTCACCAATCCTTGGAATACAGAGGTATGCTTCTCACCTTCCTCATCGTCCTTGGAAGTGGTGGACAGGGTAATCTCAATATCCTTGCCGATCAGCCCTTGGAGTTTGAGAAAAGGATCGTCTTCTTTTTCGCTGCTCACCACTGACTTCATCGGCAGAACCACTTCAAAGTCATGGTGACTAAAAAGGGACTGATGGATGTGCAATCCTGAGACTGATTGCATCCTCTCTCCTGCAATCATCACGGAAAATTTGAAGTGCTCTGCCATGGCTTCGTGGGTTTTTATTCTTGTTCGTAGTCGGCCTTCCAATCCGCTGAATCGGGATCGTCGCCCTTCTGACCTTCCAGTTTGAACACGTAGTTCTTGGCGGGGAAGTAAGGTGTCATGTGGATATCGAGGTTGATCTTGTCTTTTTGATCTTTGTCTTTTTCAAAACGTAGAATTTTGAATTTCTCGATGAGCTTGCCCGGCCCTGTGTTGTTATCGAGAAACTTCACGATTTGCGAACGGATTTCACGCTCTGTTTTGGAGTTGAAATTTTCAAAGGCCCTGCGATTGAGGAAGTCCATAAGCACTTTGGAGATGTAATCGAATACCCGTACAACGGAGT
>JAIVHQ010000423.1 GCA_020200995.1 Flavobacteriales bacterium | reverse complement strand
TTTTGATGCCGTGGGATTGTGGTCTGTCTGCGGATCGTTTGACTGTCGCAGTCAAAAAACGGATTGAATCAAACCGAGAAGGTTCGGTCAAAATTTCGAAAAAGGAGCTACGAATCCAACTCCACCGTCTTCACATTGTCATCAATCAGCCGTTCGATCAGCATGCGCCGCGGATCGATGGCCGCTTTGGCCGGAAGGCTGTCGGTGATCATGGTGAAGCGCGCGGGACTTTCGGTGACGTGCACCCGCTTCCAGGTGCTGAGGCGCTTCTCATCCTTGTCGTTGTAAACCCCGATGTCGACCCACTCGTGGAGGGGCTGCTCGACTTCGTTGCCGAGGCTGTCGGCGTAAAGCTTGCGCGCGTCAAATTTGAAAGTCACCTCGTACATCCCGTCGGGTAGTTTGGCGGCGGTGGCTTCCTGCAAACGGAAGTCGTAGAGGGTGATATTTTTGATCCAGTCTTCGACGAGGTACTTCATGGTGTCGTGCACCAGGGGGTCGAGGTGGCGCAGGTAGTCCGTCGATGTGGGGTAGGGCGGCTGGGCGTAAGCGTACTCGTTCAGGAAGTTGCGCATTGACTTGTTTACGCTGTCCGCGGAAATGTAATCCTGCAGGGCATAGAGAATCACAGAGCCCTTGCCGTAGTGGATGTACTGTTGGTTTTCGACTTTGTAAAGCGGTCGCTCTGCACGCAGCTCACTGCTGCGTCCGCGGAGGTAGCGGTCATAGTCGTACTTGAGGAAGTTTTTCATCTTCATGTCGTCGCCATTGAGGTCCTCCTTCATGACCATGAGGCTGCTGTATTCGGCAAAACTTTCGGTGAGCATGGTGCCGCCCTGCATCATGGCGGGAATCTCCTGGTGGGCCCACCACTGATGCGCCATTTCGTGGGCGATCACGGCGTCGATCACATTGTTGTCGTTCTCATCTTCGAGGTTGGTGATAAAGCCGAAACTCTCGGAGTAGGGCATGGTGCCCGGGAATGCCTGGGCAAAATTTGCATACCGCGGGAACTCCAATATGCGCGCCTGCTTGTGGTAGTAAGGCCCGAAATGCTTCTCGTAATAGGCAAAAGACCGGCGGATGGCGTCGAGCATCATCGGCACATTTACACTGTGGGCGGGGTGGTGGTACACCTCGATGTCGATGTCGTTGTACTTCTCGCGGGCCACTTCGTAGCGGGCGCTCATGAAGTTGTAAAAATTTTGCGAAGGCTTGTCGAGCTCGTAGCGAAAATAGCGGCGGTCGCCTTCGCTCCACTCTTCGATAAGGGTGCCGGGCGCAACGGCGATCTGGTCGGGAACGGTGGAAATCACAGAACGCACCGTCACCCAATCTGCGAGGCCCTGCGTGAGGTAATTGCTCATGCAGGAGTGTCCGCAGGGATCTTCGAGTTTCGGCATGCGCTCCTTTTCGGGAAGGCCGTATTTCTTTCGGTCGTTTTTGTCGCCGAGTTCTGCGCTTTCCGAATAGCCGAGGCCCGGCAGGATTTCAAAATTATTGAAAAAGGTCCCGTTTTTCACGATGCTCGTATTGCCCAGGGAATTTTGGAATCCCTTGGTTACGTAAGCCGTTTCGATGTGCATGTCCATCGAATCGCCGGGCTGCAATGTGTTGGCCAGGGCGTAGATTCTAAAGCCGAGGTCTTCATCGTCGAGTACCATTTCGGCCCCTGCGATGTCAATGTTGTTTTCCCAGTTCTGATTGATGTTGAAGTACAG
>JAIVHQ010000194.1 GCA_020200995.1 Flavobacteriales bacterium | reverse complement strand
GTCGTACACCGGCATAATCGCCCCGCCCGGGTACCCGAAAATGGTCGTCACCTCCTCCTCGAGCAGGCAGCGTATCACTGCCTCCGCCCCCGACATGCGCTCTGTGGGTTGGCTTTCATTTTTGGCGGCGTCTACGGATAGTTTTGATATGTTCATCGCTTCTTCACTTTTCGTTTACTTTATTGGTTGAGGCATCCCTGACGGGGCAGTTGTTTTAAGTATGGTGTTGTTGTTTCGTCTGCCCCTTCCACCCGGCACCGTCACATCGAGTGTTTTTTTGGCCCCCGCCGCCCTTCGATACAGCGCAGGCCTTGCAGCCAAAAAAATGTATCGAGATGCTACGGAGGGAGGTGACTTTTCTATTGGAATTTTTTCTTCTAAACATCTCGATACATTTTTCAGTCCATCCCAATCTCTCTGATTTGCAGCCCTTAGATAGGACTGAAAAACACTCGATGTGACGAAGAACTTAAAATCAACATTTTGCAAATAGTCAGATGCCGTCACATCGAGTGTTTTTTTGGCCCGCGCTACCATTCGATACAGTGCAGGCCTTGTGGCCAAAAAAATGTATCGAGATGCTTCGGAGAACGATGACATTTTGATCGGATTTTTTATTTCAAGCATCTCGATACATTTTTCAGTCCGCTCCATTCTTCCTGAATTGAAGCCCTTAGAAAGGACTGAAAAACACTCGATGTGACGACTCTCTGTTATTTGAAATTCCTTTTCCATCACTTATCAGTAATACATCCCTCCGAAGCCGAAGCCACACACCTCACATACTTCTTCAACACCCCCTTCCGGGGCTCATAATCCGGCGCCTTCCAATTCCGTTTTCGCTCGGCGAGCTCGGCGTCGGTGAGGCGCACCGAAATGGTATTGTCGCGGGCGTCGATGGACACGGTATCGCCGTCGCGGATCAGCGCGAGGGGCCCGCCGTCGTGGGCTTCGGGGGTGATGTGGCCCACCACGAATCCGTGCGATCCGCCCGAGAAGCGGCCGTCGGTGATCAGTGCCACATCGCTGCCGAGGCCGGCACCCATCACGGCGCCCGTGGGCTTGAGCATTTCGGGCATGCCCGGCCCGCCTTTGGGGCCCACGTGGCGGATCACGATCACCTCGCCTTTTTGCACTTCCGTGCCGATGCCCGCGATGGCGCTTTCCTCATCGTCGTAGCAGCGCGCCGGCCCTTCAAAGTGGTCGCCTTCCTTGCCGGTGATCTTGGCCACGGCGCCCTCCGGGGCGATGTTGCCGTAAAGGATTTGAATGTGGCCGGTGGGCTTGATGGGGTTTTCGAAAGCCCGCACCACCTTGTTGACGGACGAGAGTTCGGGCACTTTTTCGAGGTTTTCGGCCTGGGTGCGGCCCGTTACCGTGAGGCAATCGCCGTTGAGCATGCCCGCGCGGAGCATGGCCTTCATCACTGCGGGCACGCCGCCCTCGCGGTGGAGGTCTTCCATAAGGTAGCGCCCGCTCGGCTTCAGGTCAGCGAGAAAGGGGGTGAAATCGGCAGCTTTTTGGAAATCGGCGAGGGTCAGGGGCACATCGGCCGCGTGGGCCATGGCAATGAGGTGGAGCACGGCATTGGTCGACCCCCCGAGCACCATGGTGATGCGCAGGGCATTCTCAAAGGCCGCGGGCGTGAGGATGTCCGAGGGCCTGATATTTTCCGAAAGGAGGTGGTGAATGGCCTTTCCCGTCCGAGAAATTTCGTCTTCCTTGGCGG
>JAIVHQ010000249.1 GCA_020200995.1 Flavobacteriales bacterium | reverse complement strand
GTTTATCCGCGGCAATTTTTTCATCCCCGATGCCCGCCGTGGATGGAACCGCTATGCTTTCAGCGCCGCGCGAAAGCTGATTCGCGAAGCCGGTATCGACCTTGTGGTAACCACCGGCCCGCCGCATTCCACCCACCTCATCGGACTCGAATTACAAGCCGAAATGAAGGTGAAGTGGATCGCTGACCTCCGCGACCCCTGGACGGAAGTTTATTACAATTACGACATGCCCCGCACCACCCTCGCAGCGCGCTATGACCGCCTGCTCGAGTGCAGGGTGCTCAAAAGAGCGGACGCCCTGATGACCGCGAGCCCGGGATTTGCCGCGCGCTTTAACGAGCGCGTCCAGCGCAAATACGATGTGGTCACCAACGGTTTCGACCACGTGCTTGAGCCGAAAAAGAAGCCGGCGGGAAGCCCGCTTCACATCACCTACACGGGCACCATGGCCGAGAGCTACAAGCCCGAAGCCCTCTTTGCGGCCCTCGCCGGCTTGCGGGAGCATGACTTCCGTTTGCGCGTGGCGGGAAGCCTCAGCGAAGGGGTGCGGGCAATGATCGAGAAAGCCGGGCTCAAAGACCGACTCGATTACCTCGGCTACCTCCCTCACAGCGCAGTGGCAGACGAGCTGCGCACAGCGGATGTTTTGCTACTGCTCAGCCCCGATGTGAAGCACGGGGAGGATATCATTCCGGGGAAGTTGTTTGAGTACCTAGCGGCTTCGCGACCTATTCTCTCGGTAAGCGACCCCGACAGCCCGGGGGCTGATATACTTCGCGAGACTAGCAGCGGGAAAGCTTTCAGACATGCCGATGAGAAAGGAATGACAGAGTTTTTGCGTTTGCACCTTTCTGAAAGAATGATTTTAAACAGCAATTCGAAAACGCAGAAATACAGC
This sequence comes from Flavobacteriales bacterium, assembly GCA_020200995.1. GTDB lineage: Bacteria > Bacteroidota > Bacteroidia > Flavobacteriales_D > Cryomorphaceae > T3Sed10-241. Next base: position 6,017 of record JAIVHQ010000249.1, on the reverse strand, counting down.
CGAAAGGAGCTGAGCAAGCAAGTTTCACACTTGTTTGATAACACTTGCGGTCGATAATTACATTGTGGCGGATTGAATGGGTGTGGACAGCCTTCTCCCATTCTTGCGTAAGTTTGGCCCTTCAAATCCTGATACATGACAACCCAACACTCCAAAGACAAGGTGAAACGCGGCAAACGAATTCTGATGGTACTCGACGGGTTTTACCCCTTTGATATTCGGGTTGAAAAAGAGGCCGCCTCGTTAATTTCAGCGGGTTTCGAAGTTACTGTAGTTTGCTACCGCAATAAAGGTCAAAGCAAAGAAGAGGAGCATAAAGGAATTAAGATTGTGCGAACTGATCGCATCATCGGGGTTCCGCAAAAGGGTATAGCAGATATTGTGCGCTCAGCATTCGGCATCAATTATTTGTTGGCTCCGCTTGTAAAGTTACAAGTGGGGGAGGCAGACGCCTTGCATGCCCATGATTTGCCTGTTTTTAAGACGGCATTTTCTATCGGAAAGAAACACGGCCTCCCGGTGGTTTTAGACCTGCACGAGAATTTTCCCGAAGGGATACTTACTTGGTTTACCTGGCGCAAAGAGCCTTTGGTGCGTCTCAAAAACAGACTGTTTTTTAATTACAAAAGCTGGCTCGCAAAGGAAAAATATGCTGTTGAAAAAGCAGACCGAATAATAGCGGTCGTCGATGAAATGCGCGAGCGCGTTATCCGTTTGCATGGTGTGGCAGCTGAGAAGTTTGTGATTGTGAGCAATACTGAGCCCAAGGATTTGTACGACAGCCATCAACTTCCCACTTCGGCTGTCCAAACCAAAAATATAGTTTACGTGGGAAGCATTGGGCCCCATCGGGGTTTAGATACGGCCATAGAAGCCATGCCTGCAATCTTGGGGCACGATCCCAAGGTAAGACTGATCATTGTTGGGTCGGGCAATCCCGACACCATTGCTCACTTGAAAAACCTCGCAAACAATTTTGGTGTGAGCAGTCAGGTTGAGTTTACCGGACAATTGCCCTATGAGGAAGCCCTTCAACGGATGGTAGGTGCGTTTTTAAACATCATTCCTCACCATAGCAATGGACAAAACGAGTCGACTATACCGCACAAACTTTTTCAGATTTTCCTGAGCGGATACCCTATGATGGTAAGCTCATGTGCCCCGCTGAAGCGCATAGTGGGCGACAATGGAGCCGGGGTGGTTTTTGAAGCCGGAAATCCCCACGACTTCTCGGAAAAAGTAATGGGGGCATTGGAGAACAGAGATGCCTTGAAAGAAATGACGAAGAAAGGAAAAGAACTGGTTGCAGAAGGTGGCTACGACTGGGCTTCGGATGCAGATAGACTGGTCAATATGTACCACAAACTTGCTCATTGATTGTGCAATAGTTCGTTATATTTTGTACTTTTCGACCCAAAGAAAGAAACAGACTGCATCGATTGACGAATCTGTTCCGGCAAAGAGTCAATAGTTGAGCAGGTATAATTTCGAGATGAGGTCAGCGGCGGTCATTTTATTCCACTTTGTTTTTCTTATCCTTTCCCCAAGGGTTGAGGTTGTGGCCCAGCAGTGCAACGGATTTTCCGGCAAGGCGATTTTCACCGCAGGAACGGGCACCGGTCACTCAATGATCCAATCTGCCGATGGCGGATTTATTACGGTCGGCGTCAGTAACAGCTATCCCATAGGAGGGAACGACTGGATTTTAATAAAGACGGATGCTGACTTTCAAGTTCAGTGGTCGACTGCTTTTGGCTATGCCGGAACCAATGAAGATGGAAGAGACCTGGTGCTGGAAGAACTGCCCGGAGGACAAATTGTGGTGGGTGGATACCGCATGCAAGGCTATCGCAAGGCGCACGTTATGCTCTTTTCCGGTGAAGGCGCCTTGCAATGGAGCAGACAAATAAGTGATCATTACTCTGTTCCTCGTGACATAAAGGCGGGCGCCGGTGACTTTATTGTTGCCGGAACGATCAACGTACCTCAAGGTGCATCGGAAGATGCCTACATCATGAAAATGAACCTTGCGGGTGATATTTTATGGTCCCACCGATTCGATTCAGGCTCGGGTAATGATCATTTTTTTGGTTTCAGCGATACACCGGCGGGGAACATTCTTGTCGCGGGCGCCAGCGCCGGATATAGCGGCGCAAACACCGGCATATTGGTTGAAATTCAAGAAGACGGAACAATTGTAGGGCAACATACTTATCATGAGGGAGCCGTGACACAATTTCTCTGCGTGATACGAACAGCTGATAACCATTACGTAGTGGGCGCTCATCAGAATATAGGCAATACATCGAGAGGGATCGTGATGAAATTAGCTCCGGATTTCTCCATTGTCTGGCAATTTAAAATTCACCAGGGACAGCGAAATTTCGTGTCGGACGTGTATCAATTGAGCACAGGCGAAATTGCTGCTTTTTATCAGGTTGATAATAATAATGTCAATACGAGCGGGTTTGGTATTGCAAAAATTGACTATGCGTCAGGGGAGATCATAGAAGTTGGAAACCCCGATGGTGCAAGTGCCCATCTCACCCAGGGTTCAACCAAGAACATGGTGATGCTTCCCAATGATGCGCTGCTGAGCGTAGGTCGTACAGCGGGGAACACGTCAATCATCGGATTTGACAACTGCTTTACGTTCGGATGTGAAGAAGAGCAAGATTACAATATTGAGGTTGCCTCATTTAGCAAAGTGATCTACTCCATGCCCGTTTTTGATTGTCCGCCGATGATCAACGCTACGCCGACCTCAGTGGATGTAACGGATATTTCGACGGATATAACCTGTCTTTCGTGTTCAGACATCCTCGAAGTCAATGTGGATGATGGCTGTGTGGGAGAGTCGCTGGATATAGAGGTTGTTATCAACGGAGATTCTAACGCTGCAACGCTGCTCCAGTCTTTGAATTTCACAGGCCCTGAATCGGGAAGTGAAGAAGGAGATGAAATTAATATCGCACCAACTGAGCCGGGGGGGTATTTTTTTTCGGCGACAATCACTGCGGCAAACGGCTGTGATTATACTGCAGAGGGCAGTTTTGAAGTTTTTGAAGTTCCTGATCTGCCCCAGTTACCTCAAGACATTGACCTTTGCCCCGGCGAGAGTTTTTTCCTCGACCTGTCCGGTTTTCCGCAGTGGGATGAGATAACCGATGGCGCCGGCGAACCGGTTGAGGGAATCACTTTCACCGCACCGGGGTCATATCCCGTTGTTTTTGTCTCCGCCTGCGGTTCTGTCGAGGTTGAAGTCCCCGTTTCGGGCCCCGTGTTTGACGGACCCATGCTCACAGTGCCGCCGGCGGCATGCATCGACAGCGATGTGGAGGTGGAGATCCCTTTTTGGGAAGAGGGAAATTCGGATGTGGTGCTCAACCAGGGCAACGGCAATAATTTGATTCCTTCTGCGGCGACTTTCACAGTGAGCTTTCCCGAGGCCGGCAGCTATAATTTGACGCTTACGGGAACGATGGATGATTGCGAAATCGACGCAGAAGCAAGCATCGTGATTGAAGAGCCGCTGGAACTTGAAATTCCATCGGGAGAAGGCATCTGTACGGGAGAGGTAGCGGTGCTGGACCTGGAACCGTTCGATTTCCCTGTTTTTTTGAACGGCAATGCCCTTGAGGTGTTCGAAACCTCTTCTGCGGGCATTTATACCTTTACTGCCGAAAATTCCTGCGGCCTGGTCAGTGCCGACTTTGAAGTCGAAGTGAATACTTTTCTTCCCCGACCCTTCCAAACTGCCCAAAGAATATGTGAGGGTCAGGATACGGTGAGCCTCGGCTTTTTGAACCCGGCCGTGGATGTCCAATGGCATTCGGGCGAAGAGGAACTCGAAATCCAGGTGACTGCGGCGGGATATTATGAAGCGCAAGTCAGCAACAGCAGCGGCGAGTGTGTCCGGGATTTTCAATTCCAAATTGAGGCCTTTGAGTATTCCCCAGCTGAAGTGTTTCCCGACGGGGTGCTCGAGCTTTGTGAGGAGGGCGACCGAACGGTCCATCCGGCCTTCATCGGTGTGCCCTACACCTTCCCCGACGGGAGTGAGGGCTACAGCTATGTAGTTGAGGAAAGCGGAGTTGTGGAATTGACCTACAGTGATTTTTGTTACGACTACGAATACCTTCTCGAGGTTGAACTGCGAGAATGCCTCTGCCCCATGTGGGTGCCCAATGCCTTCACCCCTGATAGTGACGGATTAAATGACCTTTTTCTGCCCGTGGTGAGTTGCCCTGTTGAAGATTACCGCCTTCAAATTATGGACCGCTGGGGGCAGCTTGTTTTTGAATCAAATGATCCATTTTTTGGATGGAACGGGTCATACCGGGGAGGAGATTATTTCTGCTCGGCGGGACAGTACGTCTACATGATACGCTATGTGCAGTTTCTAAACCGAGTCGCCCTTCCCCAAACCCTTACGGGCCATCTCACCCTGATGAGGTGATGTGAAACCGGACTCCTGTGCGGTTGGGCAGGACCTGCTTTATTTGCGCATTTCTTCGAGCATGGCCATTACTCCGCCCTTTCCGCGAAGCAGTGTCCACACTTTATGCATCTTTTCCTTTTCAGCCTTGCCGGCCACGACCTTATAGAGAAACAAAAGATAACCACACGCAATCGCTGTTTTGCCGATAAGGCGCACCCAAAGGTCAAACCCGTTTATAGCCATTCCCGCCCCAATAAACGCGGCGCACGACAAAATCAGAATGGCAATTTTCCCGCTTTCGAACTGCACCGGAAACAGTCGTTGCGCATACCGGTGCGTAAGCCAACCCATGCCGATATAGCTCAATCCGGTGGCTGCAATCGCGCCGTACATTCCGTAAAACGGAATCAGCGCAAAGTTCAGCGCGATGTTGAGTCCGAAGCCTGCCATGGTCACCACAGCATCGTAGCGGGTGCGCTTGGTGAGGTGAAATGTGATGGAAATAAAAAACTGTATGGCCTTAAATACGAATGTGAAAGCGATAAACGGCACGAGAACTACGGCAATCCAATACTCGGGCTCGTCCTTGCTCAAAATCTTGATCAGCTCTTTGCTGTACAGGGATACGCCTAAGGTGAGCAGGACTGTAACCATGCAGAAATAGGTGAGGGTTTTTGCAAAAAACCGCTCGAAACCGGGGGTGCCGTATTTCTTAAAGGCCACAGGCAAAAAGCCCAGAGAAAAGCTGTTGATCACCAATAAATTCACCACGCTACCAATTTTGTAGGCGAGGCCATACACCCCGACTTCGGAGAAATCACCAAAAATCTTGATGATCACGCGGTCGCCGATGGAGAGTAAAATGGCAGAGATTGAAGTGAAAATAAGTGGTGTGCCGAAGCGAAACATTTCGATGGCAACAGCTTTGTCAAATCGGGGAAGCATGTTTCTGATCTGCATGGGAACCGTGGCCAGCAATGTCACTGCATTGGCCCAAAAGATTCCGAGGATGGCGCCGTAAACGCCGAGGTCTTCTACAAGTACAAAATAGCTCACGAAACCGAGCATCCCGATCAGTTTCAGCGAGAGAAAGGCAGTGTATTTCACAGGGGCCTCCTTGAGTCGGCAAAGTTGTAGCGGCATGAGCAACAGCATTTCAAGGGCCACCGAGGCAAAGAGGACAAGGAAGATCGAAACCCGGGCTTCACCTTCAAAAATCAGTTGATTTACTAAAGGTCCGAGTGGCCAAAATGCGGCGAAAATCAATGCGGCAATCACGAACATGGACGCAGTGGCGGTAAAATAGATTCGCTTTACTGCCTCCCCCTCATCCACCTCACTTCCGAACCGTAGCAGACTACTCTGAAGCCGAAATGAAAACACGCCTACCATGAATTGAGTAATGACCTCAAAAAGCACGAGCATACCGTAGGCATCCGTGCTCAACGCGTCCAGGTAGATCGGCAAAAGGATGAGTCCCGTCGCTTTGACAAGCACATTGCCCAAGCCGTACACGGCCGATTGTCCAAAGGTTCTCTTGAGGTCTTTTATCACGCGTATGGTCGCATCAATAGAG
>JAIVHQ010000193.1 GCA_020200995.1 Flavobacteriales bacterium | reverse complement strand
GTGCTGCCATCTTCAATGAAAATTATTTCGTGCGGAACACCCGCCCTAATGCCGGCTGCCGAAAGCTCCCTCGCCAATGCGATGACGGGCCTGTTGAAAATCGGTACCAGAATCGAAATCACGGTTACTCTGTGCTTACGGTGTTGTTTTCACAACGGATTACATGGGATGAGAATTTCTTTAGGTGCACGTAGTCGTGCGTGGCCATCAGCACAGCACGCCCGTTTTTGCTAATGTTGTGGAGCAGGGTGAGAATCTCTTCGGTAGTGGCAGGATCCAGATTGCCGGTCGGCTCATCGGCCAGGATGAGGTCGGGGTCGTTGAGCAGGGCACGGGCCACGGCTACACGCTGTTGTTCGCCGCCCGAAAGTTCATGGGGCATTTTATAACCCTTTGTGCCGAGCCCTACCTTTTCGAGGACTTCCTGCATGCGCTCTGACATTTCCCGCTTGTTTTTCCATCCTGTGGCGCGAAGTACGAAAAGCAGGTTGTCATTCACATTGCGGTCACCGAGCAGTTCGAAATCCTGAAACACGATGCCCAGTTTTCTGCGGAGGAAGGGAATTTGTTTTCGCTTCAGGTTGTTGAGGTTGAAGTCTGCCACGAACCCTTCGCCCTGCCTCAGGGGCAATTCGCCGTAAAGTGTTTTGAGAAGGCTGCTCTTTCCGCTGCCCGTTTTACCGATGAGGTAGATGAAATCTCCTTTGCTGATATGGATGTTAACAGCTGAAAGAACAAGGTGATCGTCCTGGTAAATGGTGACATCTTTAAGCTGAACAATGGTGTCGAGTGCCATGACAAAATTTTGCGTAAAGCTAATATAATTTTAAACCACGGTGCCCGTTTTACTGCTTCATCCGGACAGGGTGAGGGATCCTTATTCTTCACAAATTTGCGTTTAAAACTTTTGCCCACCGGCCGTTCTTGCCGCCCCCTTACCGACTTACTTTTATACAATTAAACAAAGCGCTGACATCCCATGCCGATACGCCGAGCCCGAGAGGTTCTAATCATAGTGTTTTTCATAGCCTTTGGAGCAGTAAATGCCCAGCAGACTGAGTTTTTTCGTGATGCCGATAGGTCTTATCACCGTGCCAAACAGTTGATGGAAAAGGGGCAGTATGAATCTGCCCGCCGCATTTTTGGTGAGTACATCGACGCCCAAAGAGACTACCCCGACGAGCGCTTTGTGAGTGCCTCATACCACAAGGCGCTCTGCGCGATGAACTTGTTTCACAAGGATGCGGAATTTGAGATGTATGAGTTTTCTCTCAATTTTCCCGAGAGCATCTGGCACCGGCCAGCCCTGCTCGAACTGGCGCGTTACAATTTTAACCGCCGCGATTATGACGACGCCATCCTGTACTTCAATCGCCTCGATCTGCGCGACTACAGCGAAGAGGTGCAGGATGAAATTCTATTCAAAAAAGGGTTTTCCGCCTTCGAAAACGAGGATTATGAACTGGCCCGTACTTCCTTTTTTCCCCTTTTGGAGAAAGAGGGCCCCTACACCGGGCCGGTGAATTACTACTACGGCCACATAGCCTACAAAAACGAAAACTACCAAACTGCCCTCAAGTCGCTCCGAAAGGCGGGGGAGGACCCCAATTTTTCTTCGGTCGTGCCCTATTACGTGGCGCAGATTTATCACTTTCAGGAAAAGTATGACGAGCTGATCGATTACGCCGAGCCGCTTGTAGACAGCACCTCCACAAAGCGAAGGGAAGAGCTCGCCCACC
>JAIVHQ010000248.1 GCA_020200995.1 Flavobacteriales bacterium | reverse complement strand
AGTTTTTTGCAAGGCGGGTACTTTCACTTTAAGTTTTCTTTTCTTCACCTTGCTGTTAAACCACTGGTCGAAGGGAATAATTTCGAATGAAAGAGGCTCCCATCGAAGATCATCCTCGGGGCTCTTCAGACGCTCAAGACTGTCCTTAACGAGGAGGGCCGTTCGGGCAAAGTCGAATTGGCGAACAACAATCCTCTTGGCAATGCGGATAATGACCTTATCGCGCTTTCTAATTTCGGGCAATTCGTAAATCTTCTCCAGATTGTTGAGGGCCTTATCGGCGCCGGCCCGTGCGGTAGCCTCATCCTCTTCAAGCAATTCAACAGAGGCCATAAATAGGGCAATGTTTTGCCCAAGTGAGGTGTCTGTATTGATCCCCGGGGCGATGTCGATTTCTTCTGTGAGGATTTTTGCCGCTGATTTGTAAGCACCTGTTCGGTAGTAAAGCATCGCCATGTAATAGTGAAACTGAACGGATGCGTAGGGCAGCCGCAAGGTGTATTTGGACTTGAGTATCTTGGGGAGTTCGACCTGAAGCGATTCGATATCGCCTCTGTGAAATAAGATCAAGCTTTTATATTTGTTGACCCGATAGCTTTCGTAGCTGTTCTTTTTCAGTAGTTTTGATACGGCATCCAATGTTTGTTCGGCGGCGTTGAACTTACGCAGCTGTATTCGAATTTCACCCAGTTTGAGCAAAACATATGCAAGTCTCTCTTCGCTTTGTAAAGCCGGTGAGCCCTTAATGGTTTCGGCCAGCTTTATGCAGCTGTTTTCTGCTTTTCTAAATTGGCTGTCCTCTATGAATTGCTCAGTTTGCAGGGTCAGAAACAGGTACAGCGGATATTTGAGATCTGAGGCTTTTGCGATTTTTTCAAGTGCTTCGATAGGTTTCGATGTGCTGCTGTCTCCTCCGATTTTTGGATTGCGAAACCGATTCATTCGATATTCGGCATACAAGGACGATGCTTTATCGAGGTAATCCCTTTTCATTCTCGCTTCGCGGAGGTAGGTTTCATATCGCTTTAAAGTGCGAACTCCTTTTTGGACAGCGAAAATAAATCCCAATATTTTCAGGGCAGCAGTCGTCTGATCAAACAGCTCGTACTTCTCACTTCGGCTTACTACTTCTTCGAGTAGTTTCTGGCCTTGTTCAGAAAGCCCCCGGTCGAGTAGAATTCTGGCCTGGTCAATCTTTTTACTATTGGATACACTTATCCTAAATTGATTGCTGTAGGATCCTGGTCTCTCAATATTGACCTCCAGCTGCAACTGCTCCAGCAAATAGCCTTTAATGAGCAGCATGGTGGTATTTACTTCACTTGAATTTTTAAATGCAACCTTGGCATTTTTTATAGCGTCTTCACGCGTTACTTTCGGATCTTTATCTACGGCCGAAATTATTGCAGGAATATTCTCGTAGCCACGGGTGCCGAGCTGTTCGATACTTTTGAGGTGGGCGTGTAAAAGATCCTTTTCGGCCTTGTTGAACTTTGCGTAAAGCGCTTTTATTTCACCAAACCGATCTAACTTTTTCATGTAGCGTATTTTCACAGTTATAATCGTGAAAAATACAAATTAAAATTTGTTTTTTTATGAACGACATTAAGGGTCGCCTTGTTTTGCAGGGATGATTTGGCTTAACTGCATTATACCTGTTTAATTACAATTAGTTATGGTATAATTAGCATCTGTTAATTTTTCCGATTTTATCGAGAAACAGATAATTTCTTGGAAATATTTTAGCTGACGAATTGAGAAAATGTTTGTGAGAATTCTGACGACCTTTACGAAAACATTGAAATTTCAAGAGCATTTTTGAGTGAAGTCTCGGTGACAATGCGGCCATCAGGGTCTTACTCTATCACAAGCTTTTTGCTTTCGGTGAACAACTCGGAGCGCAATTCGATCAGGTAAATACCGGCGGGTTGGCTGCCGTAATTGATCTCGGTAACGTCTGTGCCTACATTTAGGTATCCCTGCCACACCAATTGTCCCGAAAGATTGAACAAGCGCACCTCTGTGCGGTAGACGCTGTAGGCGTGAGGAATTTTCACAAATATGCGGCCGGCATAGCTCGGGTTCGGGAATACAAAGGCGTTGTCCTCGTCATTGGCCACAATGTTGCGTACTGCTTTGATCTCTGAATAAGAGAAGGAGCCGTCAAAATCGGTCTGCTTTAACCTGTAATAAGAAGTTCCTACCAACGGGTTTCGATCTATATCACTGTAGTTCAGTCGTGTGTTTGAATTTCCGGCTCCCGGTACGGTAAAAAGGTCATCCCACACCAAGTTTTCATCGGCGCGCTGTATCGTAAAGAAATCATTGTTGGTCTCGCTGGCGGTAGACCACGTCAGGTCCACATCCGCACCATTGAGGCGGGCGTTGAAATCAATCAACTCGATGGGCAGGGGTACGATGCTGCTTGTATTGGCCAGGGCCACATACATCCCATCGGGTCTTCGTTGGTATGGGTGAGAAGTCTGAGCAGACCGCGATCGTTTGCGAAATCAGCTGCGCTGGCAGAGGATCCGAAGTTTATTTCGATATCGACGCTACTAACGGCATCGGGGGCACTTTGATAAAATTTCCACACCCTTCCCGAACGTTCCAGGATATTCTCGGGCAGATCCGCGTTCCAAAACGAATAGGGCCAGGTATCTGTGAGGCTTTCTCCGTTATGTGCCCACGTGAGGTAGGCTTCGGGAGCATTGAATATCGGCGATCTAACCCTAAGCGGTGCGGGGCCCTGGGCGAGTCCGTGGACCACTTCAGTTGACCCGTCCAAGGTGCGGCCCACACCTGCGAGCTCTTTGTTGAACAATGGTTCGGCGGTTGAAGCATCTGCAAAATCAAGATCTGCAACCTGACCCTCTGTCAAAGGAATGTTGAATTTGGCAGACAAGTAATTATGAATAATGGTGTTTCGCGCTTTGTGCAACCGGGAATTGTTGGTGAGGTTGGGCTCATTGAAGTAAATGACTTCTGCAATATCACCGACAAAAAAGCGGTTGTAGTCCGGATTCGGTGTGGGAATGCGCACACCGTCGATAGACGTGTTTCCGAACATAGCCCCCAGGGCGGCCCCATTACCGTGGTTGAACATCATTCCCACGGTGCCGCTGTAGCTGTCCGCAAGTTCTCCGTTTACATAGAGCCTCAACCCTGGTGTCGCATTGGCGTCGTAATGCCAGCTTACCACATAAGGTGTATTGTCTTCAAGATATGTATTGTAAGTCACAATTGCAGGTAATCCGGGATTTTCATTCAGGCCCCAACCGTCTTGATTATTTTCATCAACACGGTTCCAGGCCGCCATATGGAGTTTCCTGTTGAGGATGTAAAAAGAGATCCCGCGGTCACCGCCCCCTTGCTCGTAGAGCATTTGTGCATTGGCGGAATTAGAACCCGCAGGCGAAGTAGCGCTTACATCTCTCGGAATAAAAACCATGTACATGGATTTACTGGAGTACTGCCCGCCGGTATTTACCAAGGGGTGCCTTCCTTCGTCTGAGCCGGCGCCCGAACCAATTGGCATGAACCGGTTGTTTGCGAAGCGCAGTACCTTGTGGCCGTTGAGTTCAAAGGCATCGGGCACGGTAGGGCGGTTGGCAGTGCCTCGGTTCTGCCAGGCCTCAACATCGGTAACGGACACATTCGGCACAGTCTGTATTGCTCCCGTTACCGAAATCAGGTCGGGGCGCAGCCACATGGTGTTGTTTCTGAGTTGGCCCACACCGCCGGCCCCTGTAAACTCAAAAGGCCGGTAGGGTTTAATGGTGTATGTGTGCACAGTGGTTCCCCCGAGATTTGCATTCACCGGTTCATCCAGGGTGAATTCGATGGTCCTGTTTTCATCAACCGTTTCGTTGTCTTCCACGAAAATATCCAGGACACAATTGTTGATGTCAGTACAGATTTCGTAGAGTATTCCGACCGTATCCATGGGGGCGATCAGAATTACCTCTGATGTGTTAGCAACAAAGTCAGGCTGGTCATTGGGAGCGTTCACGGCATCCCCTCCCGAGATGTTAAAGGGTACTTCCGTCCACTTCGCACTAAGACCGCTGAGCTGCACGTTGATGATCGGATTGCTGGTGCTTCTGTAGCCCTCCGACTCCGACGTGATAAAGCTCACGGTGGGGGCGGGGTTGATGTCTTCGATCACCACTTCGGTCGAAAGGTTGTCATCGGGATCCACGCCGATACCTTCCGATGCTCCGATGATTTCCAATACTATGCTCTCGTCGTACTCGTGGATCTCGTCTTCCAGAATGTTGATGATGTAGTTTTGGACGCTTTCCCCTTGCGCAAAAGTCAGCACTTGCTCATTATCGCCGGTAAAGTCAACGTTCGGTGTGGCCAGTACACCTTCGAACAAGGCATCAACATCCGGGTTGACCTTTCTCCTCACCGTGATGTCTTTAGAGCCTGTGAAACCTCCGAGAATGTTCACGGGGATTTCCACCGTGCCGTCATCCTCGCGCACATTGACCCTGTCGGAAATAAAAGTGACTTTCGGCTCGGGGTTGTTGTCAAAAATGCGGTAGTTCAACGTGTCGCGGCTTCCGATCACGGCATCGGGAGGGCTTCCCGAGGGCAGCAGCAATATGTTAAAGTCGCGAACTGAAGGGGCATTCACAACGACGTCATTTTTGATATCGAAGGGGATGGTCTTTATGATTTCTCCGAGCTCAAATGTAATGAGATTTGCTGCGGAGTTCCACTGATAGTCAGTGCCTGATATTGCAGATCCGTTGATGAAATCCACATTGACGTCCACACTGTTAAACGGACTGTAATTCAATTCGATTTCCACCGTTTTGGGCTCCCACTCGGGTGCGGGGTCACCTTCGATCGCAAATTCACTTTCGTTGCGAAACTGAACGGTGGGGCGGAAGGCACAAATGGTGGCGAAGGACCCGTCGGGGATTTCCACATTGGCGATATACTTCCCTGAAGCCAACCTCATTTCGACAATCGTCGAATTCGAAGCAGTAAAATTCGGGAAATTGGCACTGCTGCTTTCAATCAGCACACCATATTTCGTAAACCCGTCTGGGAGGGGGGGTAACTCGGGAGTGATGGGAAACCCGGTCACAGAAGGATCAATGGTGATTTCAACTTCTTTGTCCCCGTCTATTCCTGTGCGGCTCCATCGCCATGTCCGGCGCAGGCGGCGAACGTTGGCAGGGTCGGGCACATTTTGGTCGCTCCAGATCAGCGGGCCATTGTTGTGGCCGGTAAGAAGGTAGCCCTGTTGGTTCCCGAAGGCATCGAACTTGTCATTGATTTTGATTTCAAAGAGGTTGTCGGCCCGGCTTTCGTTGTGGAAAATAGTGGGGCTTTCCTGCCCGATGCCGATGACCCCGTTGCCGAACCCGTTGCTGTGTTGGTATTCATTGATGGCAGCGGTGCCTGCATTGTATTTGGAGGCGAGGTAGTTTTCAATGATGATACGCTCTGATGTGTTGAGGGCGTAAGCAAAGTAGCATATCTCGGCGATTCGGCCTTCGAAGAGTTGTGTTCCCGTATTTGTGTTGTCTATCGATTCGCTTTCATTGTATGTACTCTTGTTTACCCCGCCTATGCCGAGAGGGTCGGGGTGGGTGTACAGGCCTCCGACGCCCGGACCGGAGCAACAGCCGTTTTCCATTTCGTTCGGAAAGGGCACACCGTTCAACAATCCCGCAATGCCGAAGTACTCATCTGAAGTGCTGCCGTTGACGATGGTATTGTCTTCAGGAGCTTTGTACAGGAAAGTCAAGGTGTAAGAGGTGTTGGGCTGCAGTGGTAATTTTTTGTACGAAAAGCCGTATCCGAGCACCCCATCCGGGTCCATTTCTACGTCGGCAATTCCGATATAAATTTCGCCGTTATAGATGTAGGTTGAAATACATCGCACGCTTCCGCCTTCTTCCCAAATGATTTGGCGTGAAGTTACATCGCTGCCCGTTCGAAAAACGAAAAACATGGTTTGCTCATAAGTGGTTTCCATGTCTTCATTTGAATTCAAGTCTGTCGATATATCCTGGTTGGTTTCACCAATTCCCAGCATGCTGCCCTCACCGAATTGAACGGCAGGCCGTCCGTTGATTCCCGCCGATGAAGCGTTTCTAAACACAGGGGCGACGGGGGTGAGGTTGTCTGCCCAGTAGAGTTCGTCTGCTACGTCTGAGTTGGATTTGTCTACCCAGAGGGTTACTGGATCCAGGTCGTTTAAGTTAAGGTCGGCCGCATCCACCCAAAGGCGGCAATTTGCGGGAGTACCGTCCTTGCTCACTCCACCGGGGCCGCGTTGGGCAGTCAGGGCCGGCGGGCAAAGAAGTATGATTAAAAACAAGAGCAAGACTCGGTTCATAGCGGGGTCTTTGTGGTTGTTTTCGGTTGGTTAGTCCATTTACTCATCACCGTTTTATTTTTCGACAAACCATCGATGTCTACAGATAAACCTTTATTAAACGGCTATGAGTGAATACAAAGATGATGAAAAATAGTGTCAAATAAAAATGATATACGCAGAAATAACATGTGAGATACAGGATGTTGCATTATTTATTCGCGCGAAAACGATGTATTTCAAGACAGGGGTACTTATTTTACCTCAAAAATGCCGCCACTAATTTCGCAGACGATCGTTTTTTTTCGACTATAAATGAGTAATTTATACCGGGTGTTGCGGCGGGAAGAAAAGGCAGCGGCAATTGAAAAATCAATCTTCCAACAATGCGTTGAATTGCCCCTGCGTCACTGTGACCTCCGCATCATCATCAGAATTAGATGCCATAAACGCAAAGGTGCCCGATATTGAAGTCGCCGTAATGGAAGAGATGGCAATCGACCCTTCCTGAGGGGAGGTGGTTCCGAAATTTTCAGAAGTGTCGGAAGACTCGTCAACGATATCATAGCTCACGTAAAAACCTTCGCCTGCCAGGTAAGCGTCGTAGCTGATGGGGTAGGTGCCCTCCGAAACGGGGACACTTCCCGTGTAGTTGAAGTCAATGTTGAATGTCATCTCGGGATTGTTCACTTCAATCCCGTCATTTCCGTAGATGAAGAGCATGTACTCACCGAGCACATCGTTCATGTATGCTCCACATTCACCTGATTTTTGGCCTTCATCGGCTCCTGAAATGGTGAAAGAGATTTGATCGAAAGGCAGGTTTGGGGAATTGGTATTGCTGCCCGGGTTGTCGTCGTCGTCCGAGCACGAAACGGTGATTGAGGCCATGAAAGCAGCTAAAATAAATAGTCTAAAGCGAGAATCAGGAAAAAACATACTTATTTTAATTGGTTGTAAACCTGAAAGATAATGCTTTTTTATTTTCTTGCGCTCCGAATTGTAGCCTCACGCCATGTTGTGGTAAACATTCTGTACATCGTCGTCGTCTTCGAGTTTCTCCAGCAGTTTTTCCACCTCGGCTTCCTGCTCTTCGTCGAGTTTTTTAGTGTCCATCGGGAAGCGTTCAAATCCGGAGTTTATCACTTCGAGTCCTTTTTCCTCAATGGCTTTTTGCAGGTTGCCGAAATCGGGAAAGGCGGCGTAAATCAGTATGGTGTCTTCTTCCTCAAAGATCTCATCAGCACCGTGGTCGATGAGTTCGAGCTCCAGTTCTTCCACGTCAAATTCGGCCTTGTTGATCTTAAAAAAGCACTTGTGCTCAAACATGAATTCTACAGATCCGGAAGTCCCCAGACTCCCGTTGCCCTTATTGAAAATGCTGCGCACATTGGCCACGGTGCGCGTATTGTTGTCGGTGGCTGTTTCGATCAGCATGGCAATTCCGTGCGGTCCGTAACCTTCGAAAACAACTTCCTTATAGTCTTCCTGATCCTTGCTCGAGGCCCGCTTTATGGCGCGCTCCACATTGTCTTTCGGCATGTTGGCCGATTTGCAATTTTGAATGACTGCGCGCAGCTTTGCGTTGGCATCCGGGTCGGGGCCGCCTTCCTTCACCGCCATCACAATGTCCTTGCCCAGGCGCGTAAAGGTTTTACTCATTTTGGACCAGCGCTTCATTTTGCGCTCTTTCCTGAATTCAAAGGCTCTTCCCATAAGACTCGTATTATTTGAGGGCGAATTTACGCAGTTTGTTCGCTTTCGCGAAAGGCGTGTCCCGACGATTTTTCCGTAAGGACTTTTATGCGCGACTCCGCCAGCAATGTCGAAAGTGCATCGTGGGCTGTTTTGGTCAAATCGCCTACAGGCAGTGATTCAACTTCTTCGCCGGAAATCGGGGCACCTACCACCACGCGGATGTGGCCCGATGCCAGTCGACCGCTGAGCGGCAGTACTTCGCGGCTACCGTGAATGGCCACGGGCACCATGGGGATGTTTCCTTTTTTAGCCACGTGAAAAATTCCTTTTTTGAAGGGCTGCAGCCGGCCCGTCTTGGTGCGGGTACCTTCCGGAAATGCCAATATGCTCTTGCCTTTCTTGATGCCCTTGGCAGCCTTGGCCATCGAAGCCTTTGCTTTTTCGGGATTCGTGCGATCGACGAACACCATCCCGATGGCGTACATCCCCCATCCGAATACGGGAACCTTAAGTATTTCGTGCTTCGCGATGAAATACAAGGGTGCAGGCACAGCTGCACACAGGGCGGGAATGTCGTAATATGATTGGTGGTTGGCGTAGTAGATGTAATGCACACCGGGCTTTAGATTTTCCAGACCTGACACTTCCATTTTAGCACCCGCCAGCCAGAGCAGGCCGGGGCCCCACATTTTTTGACTTACAAAAGGGTAGACGCCACCTCTTGGCAACCACGAAAACAGAAGCACCAAAAGGGCCGAAAGCGTGCACAGGACTACGACGGCAGCAGATTTCAGCAAGCGGACAATTTCATTCATGGCGCATCAAAGAAAACCATTCTCAGAGAACTACATGGAGTTTTTTTCTGATTTCGGTTTCACTCAGCTCCACCACATCACCCGATATCATTTCGTCAATGGTCAGGTCTTCAATGGCGTATCGCACGAGACGTAGCGTTGGAAAGCCCACTGCAGCTGTCATGCGGCGCACCTGTCGGTTTTTGCCTTCTATTAGCTCCAATTTTACCCACGATGTGGGGATATCTGCACGGTACCGCACGGGAGGGTGCCTTTCCGGCAAAACGGGCGGGTCGATCAGTTCTGCCTTCGCGGGGCGTGTGCGATAGATTACACCTTTGAGGCTGATGTCGACTCCTTTTTCAAGTGCCTTAGCAGCTTCGGGAGTGATGATGCGGTCTACCTGCGCGTAGTAAACCCTTTTGTGGGCGTTCACAGGTTTGAGCAGGGCATTGGTGAGCGCTTTGTTGTTGGTGAGAATCAGCAAGCCTTCGCTGTCGGCGTCGAGGCGACCCACGGGGTACACGTCGGGCTCAAAATGTCCCAGTTCACCGAGGAGGGGTTTTTTCCCGTCCTTGGTGAACCGGCTCAACATTCTGAAT
>JAIVHQ010000422.1 GCA_020200995.1 Flavobacteriales bacterium | reverse complement strand
TGCCGGCTTGATTGATAAAAAAGCGATTGCCAAAGCGACTCATATCCTGATCGGGGCTGAGGGCGTAGGCGTATTTTTCTGAACTGTAGTAAACGGGCACCTCCCCGAAGCCATAGCCAAAGCGCAATACGATTTCTGCGACGGCGAGTGCGGCCACGGCGAAAACCAGCAGTTTAAGCGGCAACGGATATTTCTTCATTCGGGGTGACATTGGGGACAACCTCGCCGCGAAGGTAAGGCTGAAATACTTCATCGGTCATGATCACGATGGAAATGAGCAGGAGGATGGTAAACGGGTTGAGCGAAGCCGCCAGCCAGGGCTCGAGGAGGATGCTGAAGAGGACTAGGAACATGGCCGGATAGGCGATGGCCGTGTTTTTCCCGGCTTGGATAAATGCGAGAAACCAGGCCCGCAGAAACAGAAGCAGGCCGACGAGGCCGGTGTTGAGCCACACAATGAGGTAGGTGTTGTGAACGCCGCCCTGATGGCCCAGGGAATTGAGAAAATCCTGGTTCACATCCATGAGCCACTCGTCGAATGCAAAACCTCGTCCGAGCCAAAAATGCTCCTGGATGGCCTCCCAGGCAAAATTCCATGCCACGTAGCGCCCCGACCCTTCCTCGAGGGTATCGACGCGCAAAAAACCGTCGAGTCCCAAACCGCCAATAATGGCAATGAGGTTGGACGACACCACCTCAACGGCGATCGCAAAAGCGAAGAACACGATGAAACCGAGGAAGGGCGAGGTGCGAAAGAAGCGCACAAAAAGCAGAAACAGCAAGGCCGCCATGATGGCGGTACGCGATCCGCTCAGCGCCACAGCAATCAAAACAGGAATGACCATCCACCTCAAATCGTTCTTGGAGAGTAAGCCTTTGAAATATTCGCGCGCCACAATCACGAGCACGAGCAGCAGACTCGCAAAAATGCCGAGTCCGTTGGGATTACCGAATATGGCCCTGAATCTGCCACCGTGAGAAAACGCCACCAGGGGATCGGTCACGGTCATTGCGAATCCGATCATGAGCATGAGAACAGCGAAGAAAATCAGGTCTTTGACCATTTCCGGCCCCTTGCTGCGAAATGCCGTAATAAAAAACCCGGGGACGCAGAAAATGAGCAGGATGTAAGACAATGTTTTTTGAAATCCCGTAAAGGCGATGGGCGATTCAAAAAGCCCAACGCAAGCAATGAGCACAAAAGGCAGAAAATAAAAATAAAGCCTGTTGAACGGTCGAAAATCACTGCGGCTCAGCACGGCGATAACGGTCAACAAAACAATGTAGAGGTTCTTGAATACTTTGGCAAAATCAGTGGCGCGGCCGAGGTTGTCGCTGAGGATGAGAATAAATAAGAACCCGATCAGGATTTCAAAATACATCTTTCGCCGCCACCAGAGCAGGATGGTAAGTGTTCCCAACCCGAAAAATGCGGTCGTGCTCGTACTTCCTGTCACAAACCACAGGGCCAGGATGGCGATGAGCCACAGATTTCGGCGCAGAAACTCGAGCATACGGCAAAGATGCGGGTTTTTGGGGAGATGTGGTGCAGGGGTTGGTGTGGGCCGATGGCACCGTCCACACAGGGACGGGCCTACGGCACCACCACCGTTTACTCACTCCAAGCCACAAACCCCGGATTAATCCCCGCCTCGAAATTAAATGTCTCGTTCCCGTTGATGTGAAATCCGTAGAAATTTCGGCTGCCGCCAGCGATGAAAGGCGCCGTGGGCAACTCGGTGGCCGCAATGTCCATTTTGTAAACATCGCCGGCGAGGAGGTAATAGAAGTGCTGCCCGCCGGGGCCCATGCGCAAGGTGCCGCCGTAGCCCATCACCTCGCCGAAATCCCAGGAAGCATCCACGGCCTTGGTGTCGCCATTCACGCGGTACAGTGACGGGTACACTTCTGCAAAGTCGCCCTGACAGAGCACCCATACATCGCCGTTGGCATCGGCGGCGAGGGTGTTCGGCCCCGCCGAAAGGGTAAGCGGGTCGCCCGTTAGATCGGTGTCGGGATTGATAAAGTAAAGGCTTTCGCCCCCGGCGTTGGTCGCCCACACCTCGCCGTTGTGCAGGATCATGTTTTCGAGCCAGGTGCCGGTCGATATCAGGCCGGAATAGGTTCCGGTCGCGGGATTCACGATGTGCACGCCTTCGGCAAAAAGGTCGGAGACATACGCTTTCTCGTCAGAGAGAAAAAGCATGTAGCGCGGTGAGGTGAGTCCCTCAATGGTGCGCTTGCGTTCAAAGGTAAACGGATCGCAAACTTCGATTTTCTCGGAATTGTTGACCACCATGTAGAGCTCTCCGTTGTGAAAGCTGATGCTTTGAAAGGTGTCGCCGAGGGGTTCTTCGTTGACCGATTCATACACATTTTGCAGCACCTCACCCTCCGTGGCATTGTACACGGTGAGGCCGGCATTGCCCTGGTTAAAACCGCCCTCATTGGCCACGTATACGATGCGGTCTGAAGGGTTTTGCGGGGCCGTCGGCGTTTCGTTGTCATCGTCAGATGAGCAGGCTGCGAAGAGCAGGGCGAAGGCAAAAAGGGACAGGAACTTTTTCATTTGTATTGGTTTTATGTGGTTTAGATGTTCAGTTTGGGTTTTTTGAAAAGGTTGACTTCGAGGCTGAGCAGGAAGTGGCGCCCGGGCATGGGACGGTTTACGACCTGCACAAATTCGGTATTGAGGAGGTTCTGTACAGTGATGTTGGCGCGCATTTTTGCCCCCTTTACGGAAAATGCGTAATCGGCCTGCAGGTGCACGAGTGCATAAGGGTCGAGGCTGCGGCTGTTGTCGGCAGAGGTGAAGCGCTCGGAGCGGTACTGCACCGTGGCGGCGAGCCCCCATTTGCGGAAAGCGATGCGCTCCTCCCACATGGCCGAGACCAGCGGCACGTAGATGAGCTGATGACCGAGGCTGCTGTCGTTGCCCCTTTGGCTGTCGCGGTTGGTGCTGCGCACATAGTCGGCTTCGGCGCGGTGGGTGAAGCGAAAACCGGCGGCGGAATGAATCCACGAAGCACGGAGCAACACGCCCCTGCTCCATACACTTCGCAAATTCTCAGGCCGCCAAAATGATGCTCCCGGTTGCCAGATGATCCAGTTTTCCACCTCTCGGGAAAAACCGCTGACCGAGGCTTGCAATCGGCTTTCGCCAAAGCGGCGGTCGTGATGAATCCCGAGTTCCTGCGACCATCCCGATTCGGGGAGCAAGTCGGGGTTGCCACCCGGCATCCAAAACAGGTCGTTGAGCCCGGGCAGTCGGTACACACGGCTCACATTGCCGCGGATCTGCCAGTGGTCGGCCAGCTGCTGATCGATGCCGACGGTAGGCACGGGCGGCAGGAAGCGCCCGTTGAGCCACTCCCCGCGCAGGGCGGTCGAAACG
>JAIVHQ010000209.1 GCA_020200995.1 Flavobacteriales bacterium | reverse complement strand
AATGGTGACTTTGGCGGTACAGCTTTTCTTGACAATTGCGATGAATGCGTGGGTGGG
Organism: Flavobacteriales bacterium; assembly: GCA_020200995.1. Lineage (GTDB taxonomy): Bacteria > Bacteroidota > Bacteroidia > Flavobacteriales_D > Cryomorphaceae > T3Sed10-241. The sequence continues at coordinate 27,406 of JAIVHQ010000209.1, read as the reverse complement.
AATACGGGTGAAGTTGCTTGTGCCGCAGATTGCAACGGCGACTTCGGTGGCACTGCTTTCATCGATAACTGCGGAACTTGTGTGAGCGGCGACACGGGCTTTGAGGCCTGCTTGGAAGACTGCAACGGAGTGTTTGGCGGAACGGGTGAAACAGATGACTGCGGTGAGTGCATCGAAGACGGGGAGGGGAGTCCGTTTTGGAACCTCTCCTGTGCCGATTGCGAAGGCATTCCCAACGGTGATGCCTCGCCTGGTACCCCCTGTGAAGTGGACGGTGAGAGCGGTGAGTGGGCCGAATCTTGCGAGTGTGAAGTACAAGCTGTTCCCGCTTGCAGTAACTTCCGAACCTTTCTAGCGAACAACAACGATTTGGGCGGCACGGATATTTACGAAGTCATTCTCGATGATTTGACTTACACCGCCACGCTCAACTTCCTCATCGACATCGATATTCCTGTGAGCATTGCTTTCAACGAATCAGACCAACTCCTCTACCTGGTTCATGTGTCGGAGGCGGTGTACCGTACACTGAATGTAAACGCCGCCGAGCCTTCGCTGAGCGCACCTGTCCACACGGGTTACAACCGCTCGGGTTTGACGGGTGCTGCGTTTGACAATTCAGGAATGCTGCATGTTGCGAGTGAATCGTCGGGACGTATCTATAGCTTCGATCCTTCAACCGGCATTGCGCTGGGCTTCAGCAATGCGCCCGTGTCAGGCGGTGATATTGCCTTCGGTCCTGAAAATGATCTTTACATGGTAAGCACTGCTCCGCGTCGGGCATTTGAAATCATTGGTGGTGCGGGCAATGAAGTGCTCGGTTTTGTACCGCCCGCCTCTGTGGGATTGGCGTTGATGTCAGATCAGAATTTTCTGCTTTCAGTTGACGGGCGAAAAAAGCTCATTGTCGGAGATGCAGATGCGCAAGACACGGGAATTCGGTACGCGCTCAAACTCGACGGCAATCCTTTCACCTTGTCTGATGGTGACCTGGCTTCAGGATGCGCACCAATTCGTGTCTACATATGCCGATATACGGGCTCCTTGAAGACGACTGTAGAGAAAATGATCATAGCCAGATAACCAATCATTTGATGCACAACCCCGCAGCCGCATTTCCGAAGGGGAATGCGGCTGCTTGGTTTTGGTTGCAGAAACCGAATGGCAAACATTCATTACCTTCGTACTAAATTGAAAATTACCATGAAAAAGTTATTTCTCCCCCTGATTGCCCTCATATTTATGACATCGTGTGAGGTTGGCACCACTGATAAAAATTCTCAGTACGAAACCGACCTCGACAAAAAGCCCGAGAGCACTGAAACCATCGGTCCCGAAATGATCGCCGCTCCGGATGATGCCCGTGTATTTTTTGCCAACCTCGAGGATGGTGATGAAGTAACATCACCCGTCTATATCGAATTCGGTGTAGAAGGAATTGAAGTGGAGCCCGCAGGCGCGGTCAACAAGGGTTTCGGCCACCACCACGTCCTGATCAATGAGTCACCTGCTCCCTACGGCGAAGCTGTAGCGGCAGATGAAACGCACATCCACTACGGTGGCGGCCAAACCAGCGATACCCTCGACCTGCCGGTTGGAGAGCACACCCTCGTATTACAGTTTGCTGACGGCATTCATCGATCATACGGCGATCCACTGACCACTTCGATCAAATTGACAGTGAAAGAGTAAAGCTACTTCCGAAAAACATTAAATTGATGAAAAGCGCTTCCCATCGGGAGCGCTTTTTTAGGTCACGATCATCCGGGACTTTTGGACAGTAAGCATGGATCCGGTGGTGGGGTCACCTATGGCAAGCACCAATGATGTTTGCAAATAACACAAGGTAGAATCAGTACGCTTTCAGACTGATGTCAAGGCTTTTTACGCTGTGCGTCAGGGCCCCCATTGAGAGGTAATCCACACCGCATTCGGCATATTCACGGGCTGTTTCGAAAGTGATCCCACCGCTGGCTTCGGTTTCGTACTTGCCGCCGATACGCTTTACAGCCGTGCGGAGGTCGTCGTAAGAAAAGTTGTCGAGCATAATGCGATCTACTCTGCCAACGGCGAGTATTTGCTCCAGTTCATCGAGGTTGCGCGCTTCGATCTCAATTTTGACTCCGGGGGTACTCGATGCGCGGTATTCATCGGCTTTTTCGATGGCCTGCCTAATGCCACCTGCGTAGTCGATGTGGTTGTCCTTGATCATCATCATGTCGTACAGGCCAAACCTGTGGTTCACCCCTCCACCGATTTTGACGGCAAGTTTTTCCAAAAAGCGAATACCCGGCGTTGTTTTCCGGGTGTCGAGCACCTTTGTGTGAAGTCCTTGGAGGCTATCGGTTACTTTCCGGGTCAGGGTGGCGATGCCGCTCATGCGCTGCATGCAGTTGAGCGCGATACGCTCTGCTTTGAGTATGCTGCGGGCCTTTCCGGAAACGGACATGACCACATCTCCCGGCTGCACGGGGCTGCCGTCTTCAGCGAGAATTTCAACTTTCAACGAAGAATCGATGTAGTAGAAAATCTGTTCGGCAATGTGAATTCCCGCAAGAACGCCCGCTTCTTTAATCAACATTTTAGCCCGTCCTTCTGCATCCGCAGGAATGCAGGCATCAGAAGTGTGATCGCCGTCGCCCACGTCTTCAAGGACGGCGGCACGGATAAATTCATCTATCGTCATAGCAACAATATTAGGGGACTGTAAAAGTCGCTATTTTTTAGAAATATCCGGGGATTTTTGTCTTGGCGCCGTGTAAAGCAGCAGACAAATCAAGCTGTTCTATTCGAACATGTCTTTGACCTTCTGGAAAAATCCTTTTTCAGAATGGTTGTCCTTGGGCGCAAAGTTTTCACTATCGCGCATGGCTTCCAAGGTTTTTCGCTCTTCTTTGCTCAACTCCTGGGGAGTCCAAATATTGATATTGACTAGCAAGTCGCCCTTTCCGTAGGCTTCTACATGGGGCAGTCCTTTGCCTCGGAGCCTGACGAGTTTGCCACTTTGGGTACCGGGCTCTATTGTAATTTTGGCCTTTCCTTCGATCATCGGCACTTCCGAGGAGCCACCAAGTACAGCATCGATAAAGTTGACGTAAAGATCGTAGTGCAGGTTTTGACCGTTGCGCTTCAGGTGCGGGTGCTCTACTTCTTCGATCACCACGAGAAGGTCGCCTGCTACACCGCCTGCGGGGCCTGCATTTCCTTTACCGCGGATGTTGAGTTGCATGCCCTCTTCCACTCCCGCAGGAATTTCGATCGACATCACTTCCTCTTTTCGCACCAGCCCATTGGCATCGGCACCTGCGGGCTTTTTGTCTACAGATTTTCCAATGCCGTTGCAGGTGGGGCAGGTGCTTGTGGTTTGCATTTGGCCAAGGATCGTGTTGGCGACTCGCGTCACTTGTCCTGTTCCGCGGCATGTTTCGCAGGTTTTGAAAGTGACGCCTTCGGCTTCAACGAGCTTGTTGACTTTGATTTTTTTGGTGGCCCCGTTGAGGATTTCCTTCAACTCGAGTTTTACCTTAATGCGCAGATTCGATCCTTTAAAGACCCGTCGCTGTCCGCCACCAAAGCCACTTCGAAATCCGCCGCCGCCCCCCGCACCGCCGAATGCACCGCCAAAGATGTCTCCAAACTGGGAGAAGATGTCGTCCATGCTCATCCCACCGCCGAAGCCACCTGCACCGCCGCGCACACCTTCGTGTCCGAAGCGGTCATAGCGCTGTCGTTTTTCGGGATTGCCGAGCACCTCGTAGGCTTCAGCAGCTTCCTTAAAAAGCTGCTCTGCTTTGGGGTTGTCGGGGTTTTTGTCAGGGTGATGCTTGAGGGCCATCTTCCGATATGCCTTCTTTATTTCTGCGGCCTGCGCCGATTTAGATAATCCAAGTATCTCGTAGTAATCTCTTTTAGCCATGCTATACAGTTCCCTTTTTTATTGTCCTACCACTACTTTGGCGTAGCGCAGTACACTGTCGTGGTAGAAATATCCTTTTTCCGCTACATCTACTACCTTGCCTTTCAGGGACTCTTCGGGAGCGGGAATGTTTGTGATTGCCTCGTGGTATTCCGTGTCAAACGGCTTTTCCATGGCATCCATCGGCTTTACTCCTTTTGACTCCATGATGCGCATCAGTTTGTTGTGAATGATTTTAAAACCCTCTTTGACATTGTCAATATTTTCATCGGTTTCGTTCGATGCCATTGCGCGGTCAAAATCGTCTACAACGGGGAGAAATTCCTTGAGAAGATCGCCGCTTGCGTTCTTCATCATGTCCAGTTTCTCCTTGGCTGTGCGCCGCCTGTAATTTTCAAATTCGCTGTAGAGCCTGAGGTATTTGTCGTTGAGCATGTCACACTTTTCCTGCAATTCCGTCAGTGGATCCTGCGCTGTAGCCTCTGCTGACTCGACTTGTTCAGCTTCTTCAGTGTTTTCGTTAGGCTGGCTGTGGAGCTCGTCCTTTACCTTTTCGGTGTTGCCGGCTTCCTCAGTAGCCTGATTATCTGTTTTATTTTCTTTCTTGCCGGTGTTCATATCGACTATATTATTCATTATTTGCATTGCTTCATGGCAAATAGCAGACCATTCGGCCCGAGGTGTCAAATTGGCGGGTTTATTCACATTTTTCGCGAACGGCGCATGGCTTTCTCAGGATCAAGCGACTCAATTTTTTGGCCCTTCGCTGTTTCGATGCTTGTGTTAATCTCAAAGCCGATCAGTAAAACAATGGTGTTAAAGTAAAGCCAAAGCATAACCACCAGGATGGATCCCACAGAGCCGTACAATTTGTTGTAATTTCCGAAGTTATTGACGAACCAGGCAAACAGTAACGAAACGATGATTAGTCCAACCGTGGCGAAGGTGGCTCCTGCATTAAAAGCCCTCCATTTGCCGGTGTGGCCCGCCCGATAAAGCAGTGAAATACCCAATTCGAAGAGCAGGACCACAAGAATCCATTTGGCGATTTCTAACAGGAAAACAAAAATGTCATGGCCAATGATATTTACCTCCCTAAGGTAAGCAAATATCGGACTACTGAAAGTGATGAGGCCCACACCGACCACCACCATCAAGCTGAGCAAAATCATTAACCCAAAGGCTGTGACGTACTGCATTAAAAAGCCGCGCTCTTTCACCGTGTGGTAGCTGTGCGAAAAGCTGTCGAGTATCGCTGTGATAGCGTTGGAAGAATAGAAAAGCGCCAGCATAAACGAGATACTGATGAGGGTTTGCTGCTTTTGATTGATCAGGTCGTCGAGGGTCTGCTCCACCAGCTCGAAGGCTGATTCGGGCATCAGCCTGGCAATGCCGCCCATCAGGTTTTCCTGAAAATCATCAATTGGAATAAACGGAATGGTAGAGAGCAATACGATCAGAAAGGGGGGCAAAGCGAGCAACATCCTAAAAGATACCGCGGAGGCCCTCGTGGTGATTCTCCCCATTCGAATTCCTTCGATGAGAAATGCCAATACTTGGTACAGGCTCAGGCCCTGAAAACCCGGTAGCCTGAGCTTGTGCGTGGCATAGATCGCACTCCTGACGGGTTTGGCTGCACGAAGGCGTTTTTTCCAACGGTCGTAAAAGCTCATGGATGCGCGGGAATCGTTTGCGCGAAGGTAGCACAAATCCCGAAGGGTGCGGCATAGTTGTGTGGGCGCCCTGCGCCACGAGCCGCTTTAGAATCCCGAAATCAGGTTGTCCAGGGCAATGTGCAAATCAGGGCCGCGAAGGTTTTTGTCGATAATTCGACCTTCACCATCAATCAATACGCTGTAGGGGATGCTGCGAACGCCATAAATGCTCGCGGGCTTCGATTGCCAGCCACCGAGATCGCTCACGTGGTATTTCCAGTCTAAATTGTCCTGCGCGATGGCAGACACCCATTTATCTTTACTCTTGTCGAGGCTTACGCTGTAAATTTCGAAGCCTTTGGCGTCTTTAAATTTTGCTTTAGAGTACTTTTTGTACGCGTTCACCACATTGGGATTTTCGCGGCGGCAGGGCATGCACCAGGATGCCCAAAAATCGATCAGCACCACTTTGCCCCGCAAAGAGGACAGCTTCAGCGTTTTTCCGTCAGGGCTTTCAAATTCCAGATCAGGCGCGATGTCTCCGATGTTGAGGCCCGTGTTCGCGTCTTGCGCCGTGCTTAGGCTATCAGAAGAAGCAGTGTGGCTATCAGATGTTTCCGCAGAAATGAAAGCGCAGGTTGCGATGATCAAAACTGCCGGTAGTAATAGAACTTTCAGTTTCATAATGGTATTTTTTTGGTCTTAGGTGGTCAATTATCGAACCAAATTAAGCAATGCGTTTGATATTTGCACCTATCCTGTTCAGTCGATCATCAATATTTTGATAACCGCGGTCTATTTGCTCAATGTTGTGGATCGTGCTTTTGCCGTCGGCACTCATTGCCGCGATGAGGAGAGATACCCCCGCCCTGATGTCAGGTGATGTCATGGAAATGCCACGGAGGTTTACTTGCCTGTCAAGCCCGATTACCGTGGCGCGGTGCGGATCGCAGAGTATGATCTGTGCCCCCATGTCGATGAGCTTATCGACGAAAAACAAGCGGCTCTCAAACATTTTTTGGTGGATCAGCACAGAGCCTTTGGCCTGCGTGGCCACCACAAGCACAATGCTCAAAAGGTCGGGGGTAAAGCCCGGCCAGGGGTGGTCGCTGATGTTCATGATCGAACCGTCGATGTAGCTCTCAATTTCGTAGTGGTCCTGCGCGGGGATGTAAATGTCGTCACCTCGGCGTTCCAGTTTTATACCCAGTCTCTTAAAAGTGTCGGGGATGAGGCCTAGCATGGGGTAGTTCACATCCTTGATCGTGATTTCGGATTGTGTCATGGCAGCGAGTCCGATGAAACTGCCTATTTCGATCATGTCGGGCAGCACGCGGTGCTTGCAACCGCCCATGTAGTCCACTCCTTCTATTTCGATGAGGTTTGAACCGATGCCCGTGATTTTGGCTCCCATGCTGTTCAGCATTTTGCAGAGCTGTTGCAGGTAGGGTTCACAGGCGGCATTGTAAATGGACGTTTTGCCCTCGGCCATGGAGGCGGCCATCACAATGTTGGCCGTTCCTGTCACGGAAGGCTCGTCCATGTGCATAAAGACGCCTTTGAGGTTGTCGGCTTCCACGCGGTAAAAGTGATCGCCCTGATCGAAGTTGAACTTGGCGCCGAGTTTTTGAAAGCCGATAAAGTGTGTGTCGAGCCTGCGGTTGACGTCTACGATATTCGGTACGTTCTCAATTTCGACGCGCTCGGGGGTAAGCAGCACCGCACACAAGATTTGAAGTACTTCATTTTTGGCACCTTGCGGCACAATCTCTCCTTTCAGACGGTTTCCGCCGATGATTTCAAATGCACCCATGCTTTAATTGCGTTTCTTGCGTGGTTTCTTCTTCGAGCGTCCTTTGCGGCCGCGGTTTTGATTGGCCTGGGCAGGCGACTTGATACCCATCTGCTGCACGATTTTGCTCGCGGGGGCAAGTTGCTCTTCGGGTTTCTCCAGCACCAGCTTTCCTTTCGAAAGGATTTTCAGGTCGTTGGCAATCACCTCGTCACGTACCGAATTTTGTGCCCACACCATGTAGGTGCGCTTCATGAGGTTGGCAATGCCGATGGTGGCTTGGCGCCGCTTTTCATCATCTTCCTCCAGGCATGCGTCGTGGATGATGCGTTCAATGGTTTTGCCGTAATGGCCAAACCTGATGTCGCTCTGCGGATACTTAAGTTGCTTGGGCTTGTCTTGGAACGTTTCGGGCTCGGGCTTGGGGTAAGGAGAGTCTACATCGAGCTCAAAGTTGCTCATGATGTGGATGTGGTCCCAAAGCTTGTGCTTAAAGTCTTCGGTGTCGCGAAGCATGGGAAACAAATTGCCCATGGTGCTGATGATGGCGCGTACGCATCTGTTGCGTTCTTCGCGGTCTTCGATGGTCATGGAATGGTGCACCATGTTATGGATGCTGCGGCCGTACTCGGGCAGTGCCAGGTCGGGGCGGGAGCTGTTATAGCTTATCTTCATGCTGAAAAATAGGTGTTTGTCTAAAGATCAAAACGTCACTTGAGAGGTTTCGGCGGACGCACAGCATCCGGCTTTTCGCCAAATGTACACAATAATATACTGTATCATGCCGAAGGTCTTAGTGGAGAACCTTAAGCTTGGCAAATTTTAATAAGAGTTGCTTCTGCCCGACAGATGGAAAAAACACAGTCGCTTTTTCGTTCGGGGCCTTGCCTTCCACGTTTAGCACCTTGCCTTTTCCGAACTTGATGTGTTCCACCTGTGTGCCCGCCACTACAGAACCTTCGGGAAGCGGGCCTCCGTAGTCTTCGGCCTCCGCAGACGATGATACCCGCTTGAGCTTCTTGCCGCCCTGCATGGGTGGAGGAGGTGGAGGGGGGGCGCCTGTATTCTTTGACGCAGGTTTAGAATAGGTGCGCCGACCGAAAGGGTTGGTATTGCCCTCCCAGGGTGTCTCGTCAAAATTGTCGTAACGCTCGCGGTATTGATTGCCGGCTTTGGTCTCCGGCATGTCGAGGTATTCGGGTGAAATCTCTTCTATAAAACGGCTGGGCTCGCAGTGGTTGAGCTGGCCGTAGCGGTACCGGCTGATGGCGTATGAGAGCACGGCACGCTTTTCGGCTCGGGTGAGGGCCACATAAAAGAGACGGCGCTCTTCTTCCAACTCACTTCTTTCGCTGAGCGAGAGTTGGGAGGGAAACAGGTTTTCCTCCAGCCCCACAATATACACGTGGCCAAACTCCAGCCCTTTGGAGGCGTGGATGGTCATCAGGTTTACCTTGTTGTCGTCCTCATCATCCTGATCGGCATCGGTGAGCAGGGCTACGTCCACCATGAAGTCTGCAAGTTTGGGCTTCTCGCCGTCGGTTTGGTTGTTTTCGCTCTCGGCAAATTCGCGGATACCGCTCAGCAGTTCCTGCACGTTTTCGTACCTGCTCAGACCTTCAGGACTTTTATCAGCATAGAGTTCGCGCAGCAACCCTGTCGACTTGGCGATGTGCTCGGCCATGGTGGCAGCATCGGTCTTTCCCGCTTCGGCGATGAAGCTTTTGATCATGGTCGCAAAGTCGTCGAGCCGCTTTTTGGTGCCGGCGTTTACGGGCAGTACGTCGAGGTACTTCGTAATGATTTGCCAGAGGCTGGCACTGTTGGCATCGGCGGCGATGGCCATTTTCTCCAGGGTTGTCTTGCCGATGCCCCGGGCGGGGTAGTTCACCACGCGCTTGAACGACTCCTCGTCATTCGGATTTGCCGAAAGGCGACAATACGCCAATATGTCCTTGATCTCCTTGCGCTGGTAGAAGGACTGACCTCCGTAAATTCTGTATGGGATGTTGAGCTTGCGCAGCCCTTCCTCCATGGCGCGGCTCTGTGAGTTGGTGCGGTACAGGATTGCGAAAGCCTTGTAGGCGTCGCCCGTGTTGGACTGGTGCTGAAACACGTCATTGGCCACGAAGAGGCCCTCGTCGTTGTCGGAGAGGGAACGCACCACTTTTATCAAATCGCCTGTGACATTGTCGGTCCAGACCTTCTTTTGGATTTGGTCGCGGTTTTTGTCAATGACGCTGTTGGCTGCAGCCACAATGTTTTTGGTGGAGCGGTAGTTTTGCTCCAGCTTGTAAAGCCCGTAGTCGGGGTAGTCCTTTTTAAAGTTGAGGATGTTCTGAATATTGGCCCCGCGAAATCCATAAATGCTCTGCGCATCGTCGCCCACCACGCAGAGGTTTTCGTTGAGAGCCGCGAGCTTCTTCACGATGAGGTACTGGCTGAAGTTGGTATCCTGGTACTCATCGACCATGATGTATTTGAACTTGTGCTGGTACTTGTGAAGGGTTTCGGGAAAATCGCGGAGGAGCACGTTGGTCTTGTAGAGCAAATCGTCGAAGTCCATGGCCGACGATTTGAACAGCCGCATGTTGTACTCCATGTAGATTTCGGCGATTTTTGATTTGCCGCTCGTTTCGTCGTCGGCCATGATTTCGGGATGCTGCGCATAGGCTTTCGCCGAAATGAGGTTGTTCTTGGCCGAAGAGATTCGGTTGAGCACGTGCCCCGTTTTGTACATTTTCTCATCGAGCCCTTTCTCTTTGACGATGGTCTTGATGAGGTTTTTGCTGTCGGTGGTGTCGTAGATGGAAAAGTTGGACGGGTAGTTGAGCTTTTCGGCTTCCACACGCAGGATGCGCGCAAAGATGCTGTGGAAGGTTCCCATCCAGATGTTGCGCGACTCGGTACCCGTAATCATGCCTGATATCCGCTCTTTCATCTCGCGGGCAGCCTTATTGGTAAATGTAAGGGCTAAAATGCTGAAAGGATCTACACCCTTATTAATAAGGTGAGCAATCCGAAAAGTGAGTACGCGCGTCTTTCCCGACCCGGCGCCGGCGATCACCATGGCGGGCCCGTCGGTGTTTATTACCGCGGCCTTCTGCGCGGAATTTAATTTGTCCAAATATTCCATTGTCGCAAAATTACGATTTCTCGTCGGGGGAAGATTACTTTTTCCAAATAGCCGACGAAACCTGAGGAATGAATATGTTGGAACCCGAGGTGCCTGTCGCTTGAATCGTTTTGCGAAGCTCAATTTTTGTGCAAAGCAAAAAAGCGCAAAGAACCATGCACTTTGGATTTTCATCCTCTTTGCAATTGTCCTTTACGCTTCACACACGGTGCCTTAGGGCATGACACCAATTCAGGTCTATTGTTTGTATTGACCCAAAATGCTGATTGTTGTGCCCGCCGAACTTGTTGTTACAGTTCCCTGCTGCACGTTGATGAGGTAGTTGGTGTCATTGTACACAACGCCCAATACGTCATTGTAGGTGCCACTTTCTTCCACTGATACGTTGGTGTATTGTGTAATAGACAATCCGTTCGCAATAGCTGCCGACAGTTCTTCTTGCGTCGTGATGTCTGTCCACACTGATGCGGGCAGTGAATACATCTCTGTTTGCCCGTCTACTGCCACGATGGCATTGGTGCTTGAATTATTGGTCCACTTCAGGCCAAAACCTGACATTCCCGAACCATTAGCTCCTGCTACACGTGTCCATTCAAAGTTTTGGGGATCCGAAATGGTTGAAGCGGCAGAAATCACGTTTACCGTAATGACAACCGAAGCATTTAGGCCAATACCGTCAGTAACTGTAAAAGTATACTCGGTAGAACCTAAATTAGTACCTGCAGAGGCAAAAGTAATGCCGTCTACATACAGGTTGTTCTCCGAGTTCGATATGGTGTAAGGCAAATCGTAACCTTCGTTGGTCTCAGGCAAAGGGCTTACCGCATTTGATCCGTTAACGGACACGCTGAATGTTTGAAGATTGGTCTCCCCGCTGCGGGCATCCCATTCAAAAGTGACAGGGGCGCCCTGAGTGATGGTCATTTCACCGCTGTCTGTTCCTGAAGCAACTTCAACTACATCGAGTCTTGGTCCTACAGGATCGTTCTCATCATCATCATCAGAACAGGATGTTGTGAAAATTAGCGTGGCTCCGAGCATACATAATGTGAACAAATTTCTTTTTTTCATGCGTACTTAGTTTTTAGTGTTGGTGGTCAACGGAGAATTCCGCTAAAGTTATTGTTGCCAATTATCGGCCCATAGCTGTACAAATCGCTTTTTTTCAGTCAGCCGCAGGCAGTGATTGGTACCAATGTGCTGTTGCGAATGGTTTTGTAATCGAAAAAATATTGGAGTGAGATTAACCCTCAATTATTATTTAGGTAACATTATGCCCATAATGCGGGATAGGGGCCCCACACTTGTGGGCAATTGCACACAATGGTAAATCCGGAGACGGATAGTTCTGTCATCATGCGGCTGAAGGTTGCTGTGTCAGAAATCACATTTGAGCACCTGTACCACCCTCTCGAAACGCTCACGGTTTTGGTCTCAGGTGGATTTTATGATGCCCTTCAGTTAATAACCGGAAAACCTTGAAATTAATTGAAACGCCATGTTGTTTTATCCATTAATTCTCGTACATTTGCACCCCCAATTTAGGAAAGTGCTGCGTAATTTGCACCGGAAAAAACTGAATAAGAGCAACTTTAAGAATTATGCCAACGATATCTCAATTAGTACGCAAGGGTCGGGTTACCAAACCGAAAGTGAGCAAAGCTGCAGCTTTGGCCTCGTGTCCGCAACGCCGAGGGGTGTGTGTGCGCGTTTACACCACCACTCCAAAGAAGCCTAACTCAGCCATGCGTAAAGTAGCGCGTGTGCGCCTCACCAATGGTAAGGAAGTCAATGCCTACATCGGAGGTGAAGGTCACAACCTTCAAGAGCACAGTATTGTATTGGTGCGCGGTGGAAGGGTGAAAGACCTTCCGGGTGTGCGATACCACATTGTGCGCGGTGCCCTCGATACAGCAGGTGTCGGCGGAAGAACACAACGCAGATCAAAATACGGAACAAAAAGGCCTAAGCCTCAGAAATAAGCTGATTCACTGAAGTCATGAGAAGAAAGACCGCAAAAAAACGCATCACGCTCCCGGATCCAAAGTTTAACGAGGTTCTGGTAACGAAGTTTGTAAACAATATGATGCTGCAGGGCAAGAAAAACCTCGCCTACCAAATTTTTTACGATGCATTGGCCATCGTAGACGAAAAGTCTGAAGAGCCAGGCCTCGACGTTTGGAAGAAAGCATTGAATAACATTACGCCTGCAGTAGAGGTGCGCAGTCGCCGCGTAGGTGGTGCCACTTTTCAGATTCCTCAGCCCGTTCGGGAAAACAGGAAAATGCCCACAGCAATGCAGTGGTTGATTTCTTTTGCGCGCAAACGCAACGAGAAGACCATGAGCCAGCGATTGGCCAATGAAATTATCGCCGCTTCGAAAGAAGAAGGTGCAGCTTTCAAAAAGAAAGAAGATACACACCGCATGGCAGAAGCCAACCGCGCTTTCTCACATTTTAGATTCTAAGAAACGCAAGCAGGCAAAACAATATTACAATGGCAAAAAGAGATCTTAAATTCACCAGAAACATTGGTATCGCAGCCCACATTGATGCGGGTAAAACCACAACCACCGAACGTATTTTGTACTACGGAGGTGTGAGCCACAAAATCGGCGAAGTCCATGATGGCGCTGCCACCATGGACTGGATGGAGCAGGAGCAGGAGCGTGGTATTACCATTACTTCAGCTGCTACTACCCTCACATGGCCTTACCGTGGTCAGGATTATCACGTAAACATTATTGACACCCCGGGTCACGTTGACTTTACTGTTGAGGTAAATCGATCATTGCGTGTGCTCGACGGTCTCGTTTTTCTTTTTAGTGCTGTAGATGGTGTAGAGCCGCAGTCAGAAACAAACTGGCGCCTTGCTAACAACTATAATGTTCCCCGCATCGGATTCGTCAACAAGATGGACCGACAGGGAGCAGATTTCCTCAATGTGTGTGCCCAGGTGCGAGAAATGCTTGGAAGCCACGCCCTCCCGCTTCAGATTCCGATCGGAGCTGAAGACGACTTCAAAGGAGTGATCGATCTGATCAACTTCCGCGGAATCGTTTGGAACGAGGAAGACATGGGAATGACTTTTAACGAAATCGACATTCCCGAAGCGTTGATGGATGAAGCCACTGAGTATCGAGAGAAACTTCTTGAGGCAGTAGCCGAGTTCAACGACACTTTAATGGAAAAATATTTTGAGGACCCCGAGTCACTTACCGAAAGGGAGATACTCGATGCCCTCCGCGAGGCCACCATCGCCGGAAAAGTAGTTCCGATGATGTGCGGTTCAGCATTTAAAAACAAAGGTGTACAGGCCATGCTCGGGATGGTGATGGAGATTCTTCCTTCACCCCTCGACGTGGAAGCCATTATCGGAGTGAATCCCGATACGGAAGCCGAAGAGAAGCGCAAGCCGGGATTCGATGAGCCTTTCGCGGCCCTCGCATTTAAAATTGCTACGGACCCATTCGTAGGCCGTTTGTGCTTTACCCGTGTATACTCAGGTGCACTCGACTCGGGTTCATACGTGCTCAACACGCGTACAGGAAAAAAGGAGCGCATCTCGCGCATCTTCCAAATGCACGCCAACAAGCAGAAGCAACTCGACACCCTCGGCGCCGGTGACATCGGAGCCCTGGTAGGATTTAAAGACATCAAAACCGGAGATACCCTTTGCGACGAGAAGCGACCTATCGTTCTCGAATCAATGGACTTCCCCGAGCCCGTTATCGGATTGGCCATTGAGCCCAAAACTCAGGCAGACGTTGACAAGCTCGGAATGGCGCTGTCAAAACTCGCTGAGGAAGACCCCACTTTCGTGGTAAAAACCGACGAAGATTCAGGTCAAACCGTGATCAGCGGAATGGGAGAGCTTCATCTCGATATTATTTGCGACCGCCTGCGACGAGAGTTCAAGGTGGAAGTAAACCAGGGAGCACCCCAGGTGTCCTACAAAGAGGCGATCAACGCCAGCATCGACCACCGCGAAGTATACAAGAAGCAGACAGGTGGTCGCGGTAAATTTGCCGACATCTCTATCTCCATCGAGCCCGGTTCAGCCGAAAAGCCCGGATTGGAGTTTGTCAATGAGATTAAAGGTGGTAATATTCCCCGCGAATTCATCCCTTCAATCGAAAAGGGCTTCAAAGAGGCCATGAAGAATGGTGTACTCGCAGGTTATCCTTTGGACTACCTCAAGGTGGTACTCAAGGACGGATCTTTCCACGCAGTCGATTCAGACCAATTGTCGTTTGAACTCGCAGCCAAACTGGCTTTTCGCACAGCAATACCCAAGGCCAAGCCTATCCTTTTGGAGCCCATCATGAAATTGGAGGTATTGACCCCCGAAGAAAACATGGGTGATATTGTAGGTGACCTCAACCGCCGACGCGGAATGATGGAAGGAATGGGTGACCGCTCGGGAGTGAAAGTGGTAAAAGCCAAAGTTCCCCTTTCGGAAATGTTCGGATACGTGACGCAGTTGCGTACGATGTCGTCAGGTAGAGCCACTTCAACCATGGAGTTCTCTCACTTTGCAGAAGCACCCAAGAACGTGGCTGAAGAAGTCATTGCCAAGGTAAAAGGTAAAAACGTAGAAGCATAAACCGCAGTATTCATAACGATGAGTCAGAAAATCCGCATCAAATTAAAGTCATACGACCACAACCTCGTCGACAAGTCGGCAGAGAAGATCGTAAAGACAGTAAAGACAACAGGTGCCGTAGTGAGCGGGCCCATTCCATTGCCCACACATAAGCGCATCTACACGGTTTTGCGTTCGCCCCACGTGAACAAGAAGTCGAGAGAGCAATTCGAGCTGTGCGCCTACAAGCGACTGCTCGATATTTACAGCTCTTCATCCAAAACGGTAGACGCGCTGATGCGCCTCGAATTGCCGAGCGGTGTGGAGGTTGAAATTAAAGTTTGACACAATAACAAACGAAGAAAATGCCGGGATTAATAGGTAAAAAAATCGGAATGACCAGCATGTACAATACCGACGGTAAAAACGTCGCTTGTACAATTATACAGGCAGGTCCTTGCGTGGTAACGCAAGTCAAGACCGAAGCGAAGGACGGCTACAATGCTGTGCAACTCGGCTTCGGCGAAAGGAAGGAGAAACATACTCCCGCTCCAATGAAAGGGCATTTCAAAAAAGCGAAAACATCCCCCAAGCGAAAGCTGGTTGAGTTTTCAGGATTTGAGCAAGAACTTAAGCTCGGTGATGAAATCGGTGTGGACTTGTTCATGGAAGGTGAATTCATCGACGTGGAAGGCCGCACTAAAGGAAAAGGATTTCAGGGCGTTGTAAAACGTCACGGATTCGGCGGTGTAGGTCAGGCCACACACGGACAGCACAACAGAGGACGCGCCCCGGGATCTATCGGTGCCGCTTCATATCCTGCCCGTGTTTTCAAAGGGATGCGCATGGCCGGACAAATGGGCAATGACAAAATCACTTTCGAGAACAATGAGGTGTTGAAAATCATTCCCGAGCAATCGCTGCTTATCGTGCGCGGTTCGGTTCCCGGTCCCAACGGATCTTACGTAATTTTAGAAAGAAACTGATATGGACGTAGCAGTATTTAATGTCCAGGGCAAGGAGACCAAGAAGGTCGCTCTGAACAAAGACATATTCGGCATTACTCCCAACGATCACGCCATATACCTCGACGTAAAGCAGTACGGAGCCAACAATAGGCAAGGTACGCATAAAGCGAAGGAGCGCGCTGAGATCAAAGGAAGCACGCGGAAGATCAAAAAGCAGAAGGGCACAGGTACAGCCAGGGCCGGTAATATCAAGAACCCGATATTCCGAGGCGGTGGACGCGTATTTGGTCCACAACCCCGCGACTACGGCTTCAAGGTGAACAAAAAAGTGAAATTGCTCGCCCGCAAATCAGCCCTGAGTTACAAAGCCCAGGACAACCTGATCACGGTGGTTGAAGACTTCAAAATGGACAGTCCAAAGACGAAGCAATACCTCGAGATCATGACCGCTTTAAAAGTTTCTGATCAAAAACCGCTTTTAGTGTTGAGTGAGACAGATAAAGTACTATCTTTGTCGTCCCGTAACTGCCAAGGGCATAAAGTTGTGTCGGCCAATGAGTTATGTACTTATGACATACTCCGCCACAAGTCATTGGTGATTTCGGAAAGCGCTTTGCCGCTTATTGAGAACAACTTAAATCGATACGAACGATGAGTCAGATCATAATTAAGCCGATCATTACTGAAAAGATGACCGCGATTTCTGAAGACCTGAACCGCTTCGGTTTCATCGTTCACAACGAGGCGAACAAGATTGAAATCAAGGACGCGGTTGAGAAATTGTACGGTGTAAACGTAGAGAACGTATGGACGATGCGTTATGCCGGCAAGCAGAAGAGTAAGTTTACAAAGTCGGGTTTGATCTCGGGAAAGACTGCCGCTTATAAGAAAGCGATGGTATCTCTCGCCGAGGGTGAAACCATCGACCTTTACAGCAATATTTAATACAAGGAAAAATGCCTGTAAGAAAACTTCGCCCCACCACACCGGGACAACGACATAAAGTGATCGGGACATTTTCGGAGATTACTGCTTCGAAACCCGAGAAGAGTCTCCTGGGCCCCATGAAAAAATCCGGCGGTCGTAACAACACCGGAAAAATGACCATGAGGTACATGGGAGGCGGACACAAGCGTCGCTACCGCATCATCGACTTCAAGCGAAACAAGTTTGGTGTGGATGCAACCGTAGAGACTGTAGAGTACGATCCTAACCGCACAGCGCGCATTGCCCTGGTGAAATACACCGACGGCGAGAAGCGCTACATCATCGCTCCTGAAGGAATCAAGGTGGGACAAACCATTCGCAACGGCGAAGGTGCTGGTGTTGAAGTTGGAAACGCCCTTTTTCTCAAAGATGTTCCCCTCGGTACTGTGGTGCACAATATTGAAATGAAGCCCGGACAGGGTGGAATTATAGCACGAGGCGCGGGTGCATACGCACAACTGAATGCACGAGATGGCAAGTACGCTATTTTGAAAATGCCTTCCGGCGAAACGAGAATGATCCTCACGTCTTGCTTGGCTACCATCGGCAGCGTAAGTAACGGTGAGCACTCACTCGAAATTTCGGGTAAGGCAGGTCGAAGCCGCTGGAAAGGTCGTCGTCCACGTGTGAGAGGTGTCGTAATGAACCCCGTTGATCACCCCATGGGCGGTGGTGAAGGTAAGTCTTCAGGAGGTCACCCAAGGTCGCGCAACGGTATTCCTGCAAAGGGATTTAAGACCCGAAGCAAGAAAAAGGCTTCGAACAAACATATTATCGAACGCAGAAAGAAATAATTGAAGCATGAGTCGATCGCTAAAAAAACCGCCATTTGTGCACTACAAGCTTCAAAAGCGTGTAGATGATTCCCAGACTTCGGGAAAGAAGTCGGTCATCAAGACCTGGTCAAGGGCCAGCACCATCACTCCCGATTTTGTGGGAATTACGATTGCTGTTCACAACGGAAATAAGTTTATACCCGTGTATGTGACCGAGAACATGGTTGGTCACAAGTTGGGCGAATTTTCTCCCACACGCACCTTTCGAGGTCACGCAGGTAACCGCAAGGACAAGAAAAGATAATTTGCCGAAAAGGCGATAAATTGAACACCAATGGGTAACAGGAAAAAACTGGCAGCAGAAGCACGTAAAGAGGCACGAAAGAAAGTGGCCATTGCCAAGCTGAACAATGTGCCGACCTCTCCGAGGAAAATGCGCCTTGTTGCGGATGTGATTCGCGGCGAAGATGTGCTCAAGGCACTCGCAATGCTCAAGCACATGCCCCAGGATGCTGCACGCAGACTTGAAAAGCTCGTGCTTTCGGCCATCGCCAACTGGCAGGCCAAAAATGAAGACGACAGTGCAGATGATGCCAACCTCGTAGTGAAAGAAATTTTCGTGGACAGCGCGAGAATGTTGAAGCGACTGCGCCCCGCACCGCAAGGAAGGGCACACCGCATCCGCAAGCGTTCAAACCACGTCACAATTATACTCGATAGCGCCAAATAATTATGGGACAAAAGACCAATCCAATAGGTAACAGACTGGGCTTCATCCGCGGATGGGACTCTAACTGGTTCGGAGGAAACGACTACGCCGACAAGATCGTCGAAGACGAGAAAATCCGCCGATACCTGAAAGTACGTTTGGCGAAAGCCAGTGTTTCCACCATCATTATTGAGCGTACTTTGAAGCTTGTAACGGTAACGATCAAAACTGCGCGCCCCGGTATAATTATCGGACGTCAGGGATCGGAAGTTGACAAGCTCAAAGAAGAGTTAAAGAAATTAACTGCGAAGGACGTTCAGATCAATATTTTTGAGATCAAACGTCCCGAGCTCGACGCCCGTCTGGTAGCTGACAGCATTGCCCGTCAAATCGAGGGAAGGATTTCTTTCCGACGCGCTGTGAAAATGTCAATTGCCTCGACGATGCGAATGGGTTCTGAAGGAATTAAGGTAACCGTATCAGGTCGACTGAACGGTGCTGAGATGGCCAGAACAGAATCTTACAAAGAAGGTCGTACCCCTTTGCACACATTCAGGGCGGACATAGATTACGCTTTGGCCGAGGCCAAAACCAAGATGGGATTGATCGGAGTGAAGGTTTGGATTTGCAAAGGTGAGGTGTATGGAAAGCGCGACCTGTCGCCCATCATCGAGACCGGCAAAACGCAAGCAGCCCAAGCAAAAGGAATGCCACGCAAGCCAAGAGGCGGCGGAGGAAACAGAGGTGGCCGCAGGTAAGTTATTATAACGCGAACAATTTTTAGAAGCGATGTTACAGCCAAAGAAAACAAAATACAGGAAGACGCAGAAAGGCCGCATGAAGGGTAATGCCAACCGCGGTACATCGATTGCTTTCGGTTCTTTCGCCATCAAAACGATGGATGAGTCTTTCATTACCTCTCGTCAGATAGAAGCAGCGAGGATCGCTGTGACCCGCTTCATGAAGCGTGAAGGAAAGGTGTGGATCAGGATTTTCCCGGATAAGCCCATGACCGCCAAGCCTGCAGAGGTAAGGATGGGTAAGGGTAAAGGAGCCCCGAGTCATTGGGTGGCGCCTGTAAGGCCCGGCCGAGTGCTTTTCGAAGCCGACGGTGTGCCCCTTAACGTAGCGCAGGAAGCCCTCCGACTGGCGGCGCAAAAGTTGCCTGTGAGGACCAAATTTATCGTAAGAAGGGATTACGAAGCATAAGCTGAATACCATGAAAGCAAAAGAAATTAAAGACCTCACCCAAGCTGAAGTCGCTGAAAAGCTCGAAATAGAGCTCGAGAATTACAACAAGCTTAAGCTCAATCACGCGGTGGCTCCATTGGAAAACCCCGTACAGCTGAGATACAAGCGACAGTTCATTGCACGCCTGAAGACAGACCTGCGCAAACGAGAAATGGCTGAGGCCGCCAAATAATACTTTATCATGTCAGAGGAAAAAGTCATGTCAGAGGAACAAAATGTTGAAGCAGGCCTGGAACGCAACTTGCGCAAGCAGCGCATCGGTGTAGTGACCAGTGATAAAATGACCAAGTCGATTACAGTGGTGGTTGAACGCAAAGTAAAGCACCCGCTTTACGGAAAGTTCATGAAAAGCACCAAGAAGTTCATGGCCCACGATGAGAAGAACGACGCCCACATCGGCGATACTGTTCGCATCATGGAGACGCGAAAGCTGAGCAAGAACAAGAATTGGCGTTTGGTAGAAGTACTTGAAAGAGCTAAATAAGATTTAACAATGATACAGCAAGAAAGCAGGCTGAGGGTAGCCGATAACAGCGGAGCTAAAGAGGTGCTTTGCATCCGTGTGCTGGGAGGCACAGGACGCAGGTACGCATCAATTGGCGACAAAATCGTTGTTTCTGTAAAGGCTGCAATGCCCTCCGGAAACATCAAGAAAGGTGTTGTATCCAAGGCTGTAGTGGTCCGCACCCGCAAGGAAGTGCGCCGTCAGGATGGTTCTTACATTCGCTTTGACGACAACGCCGTGGTGTTGTTGAACAATACAGGCGAGATGAGAGGGACCAGGATTTTCGGCCCGGTAGCACGCGAACTTCGCGACAAGCAGTTTATGAAAATTGTATCCCTCGCACCCGAGGTACTCTAAATAAGAGAGAGCAATGAAAATTCACATTAGAAAAGACGATTTGGTGGAGATTACCAGCGGCGAACACAAAGGCCAAACCGGTAAGGTGGTTTCAGTGGACCGCGAAAAGTATCGCGCTATCGTAGAAGGATTGAATATGGTGTCAAAGCACACCAAGCCGAGCGCCGGAAATCCTCAGGGAGGTATCGTTAAGAAGGAAGCTCCCGTTCATATCAGCAATCTTTTGTTGGTGAACGCCAAAACCGGCAAAGGCGAAAAGATCGGCCGCAAGAGAGATGCAGAAGGCAACTCGGTGCGGTATTTCAAAAAATCAGGTGAACAAGTATAATTATGTATACGCCCAGGTTAAAACAGAAGTACAAGGAAGAGGTAATGCCCGCACTGACCAAGGAATTTGGTTACAAGTCGAGCATGGAAATACCCAGAATCGAAAAAATTTGCATCAACCAGGGACTTGGTGATGCAGTTGCCGATAAGAAATTGGTGGATACAGCCGTAGAAGAAATGACTGCGATTGCAGGTCAACGTGCCGTACCCACATACTCACGGAAAGACATCTCCAACTTTAAGCTGCGTAAAGGCATGCCGATCGGCGCGAGGGTGACCATCCGCGGTGATAAGATGTATGAATTTTTGGATCGATTGATTTCGGTTTCTCTGCCACGTACCCGCGACTTTCGCGGAGTAAAGGCCACTGGTTTCGACGGCCGCGGCAATTTCACCATGGGCGTGCTCGAGCAAATCATCTTTCCCGAGATTAATATTGAAAAAGTGAACAAGATTAACGGAATGGACATCACCTTCGTGACAAACGCAGGTAGTGATGAAGAAGCTAAGGCACTTCTCCGCGAGTTCGGATTTCCATTCACCAAGAAATAAACATTAAGATGGCAAAAGAATCAATGAAAGCCCGCGAGCGTAAGCGTCAACGAATGGTTGAGCAATACGCTGAAAAGCGCGAAGCACTGAAAAAAGCAGGTGATTGGGATGCGCTGCAAAAGCTTCCGAAGAACTCTTCGAAAGTACGTTTGCACAACCGATGCCTCCTCACCGGAAGACCCCGCGGATACATGCGTCAGTTTGGAATCTCCAGGGTTACATTTCGCGAAATGGCACTCGACGGTAAAATACCGGGCGTGAAAAAAGCGAGTTGGTAATACACAAGCACAAAGAAGAAAATCATGTATTCTGATCCTATTTCCGATTATCTCACACGCGTTCGAAATGCCATCATGGCACGAAAAAAAGTGGTAGAGATCCCCGCCTCCAACATCAAGAAGGACATTACCAAGATCCTGATGGAGAAAGGCTACATCCTCAATTATAAATTTGAAGATGACTCCGTACAAGGCAGTATTAAAATTGCTTTGAAATACCACCCTGTCACCAAGATGCCTGCAATTAAAAAATTGCAGCGTGCGTCGAGCCCGGGTTTGAGATACTACCGCGGAGCTAAAGAACTTCCGCGTGTGCTTAATGGACTCGGTGTTTCTATTGTGTCAACCTCACAGGGGTTGATGACCGATAAGGAAGCGCGCGCCAACAATGTAGGCGGAGAAGTGATCTGCTACATTTACTAAGGACCGAAAAAAAGAAAACAATGTCACGAATTGGAAAAGCTACCATATTTGTTCCCGACGGAGTAACCGTTACTTCAGAGGACGGTGTAGTGAAAGTAAAGGGCCCTAAGGGCGAGCTCCGGGAAAAGCTTCACGGCTCCGTGGTTTGTGAAGTTAAAGATGGCGAAATAAACCTCGTTAGGGAAAATGAGGAGAAGGTGACCAAGTCTATGCATGGCCTGTATCGCTCTTTGATCAATAATATGGTCGAAGGAGTGAGCAAAGGCTTTGTGATCAAGCAAGAGCTTGTGGGTGTGGGTTACCGTGCCAAAACCACCGGGCAGCGACTCGAGTTGGCATTGGGATACTCTCACCCCATCATTATCGAACTTCCTGAAGAGGTAAAAGTAAATGCAGAAGCCGTAAAAGGTCAGCCGCCAACGATTACTTTGGAGTCGCATGATAAGCAACTCGTTGGTCAGGTGGCGGCCAAAATAAGATCCTTCAGGAAGCCCGAGCCATACAAAGGAAAAGGTATCCGATTCAAAGGAGAGCAAATCAGAAGAAAAGCAGGTAAAGCTGCAGGTAAATAATTGAGGCCATGTCACAATCAAAACTAGAACGCAGAACCCGTATCAAGAAGAGTATTCGCAAGAATATCTCAGGTACGTCCGAAAAACCCAGACTGTCGGTATACCGCAGCAACAAGCAGTTGTATGCTCAGATCGTCGACGACCTCAGCGGCAAGACGCTAGTGAGCGCCGGGAGCTTGCAGAACAAGGATGCACAGAGCATCGCCAAGATTGAGCAAGCCAAGTTGGTGGGTAAAGACATTGCCGAGAAAGCAATATCTTCGGGCATCACCCAGGTGGTTTTCGACCGCAACGGTTACCTTTACCACGGACGGGTGAAATCATTTGCAGAATCAGCACGCGAAGGCGGACTAAAATTTTAATAAGATGTCGAAAGCAAACATAAAACGCGTTAAATCAAGCGACATCGAGCTCAAGGACAAGCTCGTTGCCATCAACCGTGTAACCAAAGTGACCAAAGGTGGTCGCACATTCAGCTTCTCTGCGATCGTAGTGGTCGGAAATGAGAATGGTGTGGTAGGTCACGGACTTGGCAAAGCCAAAGAAGTTACTTCGGCCATTGCTAAAGGCATCGACGACGCAAAAAAGAGCCTCATCAAAGTTCCCATCGTGAACGGAACTGTACCCCATTATCAAATGGGTAAGTACGCCGGAGCAAAGATTATGCTCAAGCCCGCTTCAAGTGGTACAGGAGTTATCGCAGGTGGTGCGATGCGTGCGGTTCTTGAAAGTGTTGGTGTAAAAGATGTACTTGCCAAGTCGCAAGGCTCTTCTAACCCGCACAACGTTGTGAAAGCCACATTGGATGCACTCACCCAAATGCGCGATGCCAAAGCAGTAGCGCAGCAAAGGGGAATCACCATGACCCGCGTATTTAACGGTTAACCCTTTTAAGAGAACAGAAATGGCCGACAAAATTATTGTAACGCAAGTACGGAGCGCTATCAACAAGCCCAAATCTCAAAAAGCTACACTCGTGGCCTTGGGATGCAAGAAGTTGAACCGCCCCGTTGAAAAAACAGCGACTCCCCAAGTGTTGGGGATGATCAACAAAGTGAAGCACCTTGTGAAGGTGGATCACGTCTGAAAGAATTACAGCCTTTAAAGGAAAAAGAAATGGACCTCAGTAATCTCAAGCCGGCTTCCGGCTCAACGAAAAATAAGAAACGACTCGGACGAGGCGAAGGATCGGGATTCGGCGATACAGCCGGCCGTGGTCACAAAGGCGCCAAGTCACGCAGTGGTTACAAAACAAAGCGCGGGTTTGAAGGTGGTCAAATGCCCCTGCAGCGTAGGGTGCCGAAGTTCGGTTTTACCAATCCAACGCGAAAGAGCTACAAAGGCATCAACCTCGATGTACTCGAGCGCCTGGCCGCTGACAAAAAGATTGAATCATTCGATATGTCAGTGTACATGGACAATGGGCTTTGTGGCAAAAATGAATTGATTAAAATTTTGGGACGGGGCGAGCTCTCTGCGAAAGTCAACGTGACAGCGCACGCATTCTCCGAAACTGCTAAAGCTGCCATTGAAAAGGCAGGCGGGCAGGCGACCAAACTTTAAGAATTGACTGAACCTCCTCGGCAATGAAGAATTTTATACAGACCATCAAGAACATTTGGAGCATCGAAGAGCTGCGCGACAGGATCTTATTTACCCTGGCGCTTCTGCTCGTTTTTCGCATAGGCTCTTACATAGTATTGCCGGGCATCGACTCACAGGCCCTCGCCATTGCCAACGAAGGCGGCGGAGGACTCGCGGGTCTCTTGGATCTCTTCACCGGAGGCGCGTTTAACAGGGCTTCGATATTCAGCTTGGGTATCATGCCTTACATTTCCGCTTCGATTATCATGCAGCTGATGGGGGTAGCCGTTCCGGCCATCCAGAAAATGCAGAAGGAAGGAGAAAGCGGACGAAAGAAAATAAACCAGTACACGCGGTTTTTGACGATCGTGATTACAGGCTTTCAAGCACCGGGCTACATCGCCGCTTCAGTGCCTGCAGAGGCCCGAATGGACGATTCAGTGTTCTGGTGGACCACCACAATCATCATCCTCACTACAGGTACACTTTTTGTAATGTGGTTGGGTGAGCGCATCACCGACCGAGGAGTGGGCAATGGTATTTCATTGCTTATCATGATCGGGATTATCGCGGGTCTTCCCGGAGCGTTCTTTCAGGAAGTTGTTGCCGCTACCGGCCCCGAAGGAAACGGACTTGTAATTCTCCTTATTGAGATGGTCGCCCTCCTGGCAGTTATCGCGGTTACCGTAGCGTTGGTGCAAGCCGTGCGACGGGTGCCGATTCAGTTTGCCAAACGCCAGGTGGCGGGCAAGGAATACAGCCAGGGAGCACGCCAGTATATTCCATTGAAAGTGAACAGTGCAGGGGTAATGCCGATCATCTTCGCCCAGGCGATCATGTTCGTTCCGCTGTACATTGCACAATATTCGGGCGCAGAGTCGGGATTTGTTGTAGAATTAGCTAACTTTGCGGGCTTTTGGTACAACCTGCTATTCTTTATTCTGGTAATTGCCTTTACTTACTTCTACACAGCCATTACGGTAAATCCGAATCAAATGGCCGATGACTTGAAGAGAAACGGAGGTTACATTCCGGGTGTAAAGCCGGGTCGTTCCACTGCAGACTTTTTGGATACCGTGCTTTCACGCATCACCTTGCCGGGTGCCATATTTTTGGGACTCATCGCGATATTACCGGTATTTGCTTTGCAAGCTGGCGTTAAGCAGGCCTTCTCTATCTATTTTGGCGGCACATCGCTGCTGATTATGGTGGGTGTAGTTTTGGATACACTCCAGCAAATTGAAAGTTACTTACTCATGCGTCATTACGACGGATTGATGAAAACCGGCAAACTCGCCGGAAGGGCATCGACCTTCGGAATGGCCGGATAATTTTTTAAAAACGACAAAAACAGTATGGCTAAGCAAGCCTCTATCGAGCAAGATGGTGTAATTAAAGAAGCTTTGAGCAATGCGATGTTCAAGGTGGAATTGGAAAACGGTCACGTGATCGTGGCACACATCTCAGGTAAAATGAGGATGCACTACATCAAAATTTTGCCCGGTGATAAGGTCAAAGTTGAAATGTCGCCATACGACTTGTCAAAAGGAAGAATCACATTCAGGTACAAATAAGCCGAACGATGAAAACAAGAGCCAGCATCAAAAAGCGTTCAGTGGAGTGCAAAATCGTACGCCGCAAAGGACGCCTTTACGTAATCAACAAGAAGAATCCGAAGTTCAAGCAACGACAGGGTTAAGAAAAGAAAACAATCACTATGGCCAGGATAGCAGGTATAGATTTACCAAAAAACAAGCGAGGCGTAATCGGCCTCACCTACATATTCGGAATTGGTCCCAACAGGGCTTCCGAGATACTCGCGAAGGCGGGTGTTAGCGAAGATACCAAAGTTCAGGACTGGGACGATGATCAACTCGCGAAAATCCGAACTTACCTCAATGAAACCTTCAAGGTTGAAGGTGCTTTGCGTTCGGAAATCCAAACCAATATCAAGCGATTGATGGACATTGGTTGTTACCGCGGTGTGCGCCACCGTACAGGTCTTCCTTTGCGCGGACAACGCACCAAGAACAACTCGCGAACTCGTAAAGGGAAACGCAAAACTGTTGCCAACAAGAAGAAGGCAACCAAATAATCCGATTGACAAAAGCATAGCATCATGGCTAAATCGAGTACAAAGAAAAAACGCATCGTTAAGGTGGATGCTGTTGGGGAAGCCCACATTCAGGCATCATTCAACAATATCATTATTTCACTTACCAATGCTACAGGTCAAGTGATCAGCTGGTCGACCGCAGGTAAACAAGGTTTCCGCGGTTCTAAAAAGAACACACCTTACGCAGCGCAGATCGCAGCGGAAGACTGTGCTAAAGTTGCTTACGAAGCAGGTTTGCGCAAAGTGAAAGTATTTGTGAAAGGCCCTGGCTCGGGAAGAGAGTCGGCCATTCGCTCCATTCACAATTCGGGCATCGAGGTGACCGAGATCGTGGATGTAACGCCGATACCGCACAACGGATGTCGACCCCCAAAGCGCAGAAGAGTATAATCATCAAGTCCTTAAAAGACACAATCACATCAAACTATGGCACGATACAGAGGCCCTAAGTCAAAAGTTGCACGCCGTTTCAGTGAGCCGATCTTCGGCCCTGACAAGGCACTCGAACGAAAGAGCTATCCACCCGGAATGCACGGCCCTAACAGGCGCCGAGGCAAGCAGTCGGAATACGCAGTGCAGCTCGCTGAAAAGCAAAAGGCTAAATATACCTACGGAATTTTAGAGCGTCAATTTGCTAAAATGTTTGACCGCGCCTCTCGAAAAATGGGTGTTACAGGTGAAATCCTGCTCCAACTTTGTGAAGCACGCCTCGACAATGTCATCTACCGCATGGGTGTAGCTCCTACAAGAAGAGGTGCTCGTCAATTGGTCACTCACCGTCACATTACAGTAAATGGAGATGTGGTCAATATCCCTTCATACTCACTTCGCCCCGGCGATAAAGTGGCGGTTCGTGAACGATCAAAATCACTCGTTGTAATTTCTGATTCTCTGGCAGGATCAGCTACCAAAAAAACA
>JAIVHQ010000247.1 GCA_020200995.1 Flavobacteriales bacterium | reverse complement strand
CTTGCACATTGTGTTAAGCTCGCCCACTCACACTTGTCTCAGTCTGGCTCAACAATCGGCGTTCGGTGTCAAGGAGATGCGATTTCCATGGGAAATGATTGAGCTATTGCATTATTGCTAACGTCTCCCCCGAGGTACGTGCAAAGGCGGACCATTGAGGATACCGCAAAAAAGTCTATTTTTGAAATATGAATTGGCGCAATCACGCCGTTTCAGACGAAGAAGTGCTTTTGGGGAAACCAACAATCAAAGGCACAAGGCTGTCTGTAGAACACATTATCGGCCTCCTTGCTCAAGGTTGGTCAGAAAATGAGCTGCTCGAAAATTACCCCCGACTTTCAAAAACATCCCTGCAGGCCGTATTTGCCTATCTCGGGGAATGTATGGCGGACGGGCTTTTGTTCTCCCCCACCCGAAAGTCAGCATGAGCCGCGCACTGAAATTTTTGGCCAATGAAAATTTCCCTCTCAGAAGTGTTTTGTACCTCAAAAATTAGGCGTTTGATATAAGCTCAATCGGCATAGATCACCCGGGTATTCGAGATGAAGAAGTAATGACAATTGCCATTGAGGAAAAGCGCACAATCCTCACTTTCGATCGAGACTACGGGGAACTTATTTTCAAAAAAGAATATAAACCCGAGCAAGGAGTTATTTACCTGCGCCTAAACAAGTTTAAAGCCGACCAACCAGGGAAAATAATCGAAAGGATGGTTCTTGAGCAATCTCTTGACTTCACGCGTGCGCTGACAGTGGTAGAAATCACGGGGATTCGGCAAAGGAAATATTAAAAATTTAGGGATTTCGGACCTCAAGCCGGTTAGAAGATTGACATGCGGGGTGCTTTTTTCTTGCCCATTTGGGAAAATCCAATCGAGGATCGCGGTCCTCGGCTCCCATCGACTCCGCAAGCGAGCCACCGCTCGATGACCCGATCGGGAATCGCAGATCAATCGCATATTCACAATACCCGCTTTCAATCTTCCCTACTTAATCCTATCTTTGGATGTATGAGAACCGTACAATTCAACATCCCCGATTCTGTGGACATCAACGACGCTGAACTTTCCATGATCGTCGCTTCAACACTTTATGAGAAAGGCAAACTGAGTCTGGGACAGGCAGCCGAGATGGCGGGGCTTACAAAACGTACGTTTGCGGAGCTACTCGGCAAGTACGGCGTTTCCATTTTCAACTACCCGCCCTCCGACCTGTCTAAGGATGTCGAAAATGCCTAAAGTTATTATTTCGGATACGAGTTGCCTCATTCTTCTTTCCCAAATCGGTGAGCTTGACATCTTGCGAAAAGTATACGGTACCGTAGCGATTACTGCAGATATTTTGTCGGAATTTGACGAAGAAATTCCCGCTTGGATTGAGGTATTGAAGGTAAAAGACCTTCAGCGTCAAAGAATCCTTCAAACCCAAATAGACCTCGGCGAGGCAAGTGCCATCGCTCTGGCATTGGAGTCAGACAACGCCACCCTGATCCTCGACGACCTCAAAGCTCGTCGTTTGGCGGAGAAATTACAATTGAATGTGACGGGCACGGTCGGTGTCATGATTCGAGCAAAGCACATGGGAATTATTCCCTCCATAAAGCCGTTTTTAACCGAAATCAAACAGACCAAATTTAGAGTTTCGAATGAGTTGGAGGCAATGGCTTTGAAAATTGCGGGGGAAATTTAAACCCGCAATTCGGGCTCCGAAAATATTCTAAACCTGAGTGCGGTTCTGAAGTCACGCATTTGGTTGTAGAGTTGAATGCTAAGAGTAGATCGCTCCACCTATTTTAAACTTTTGGGAGAGTGCCCTTACCGAAATTAACCAAGGGCTTCTCAACACAAAAAACCTGAGTGGCAAACCAATGTTGTTCCCTCAACCTTTAAACCCCTGCTGAATCGGCGATATTACTGTGCGAGGTCAATGCTATTTTGTCGAGCATGGATGTAACCGAATTACCGGAGGCACAAGGCAAACCCGATAATTCACCTATCTTGCTGCTCCCTTAAAATGTGATGATGAAACGCAGCTGTGTTTATTTTATTTATGCACTAGTGTTGTTTGCGAGCTGTTCCAAATCGACCCGGCCCGAAGGAGCGCTCACTCCCCAACAGCAGGCCGAAATGGCCAAAGACCGCGAGCGGGCGGAAGCCGCCGCCAAAGCAGCCGGGTATTTCGAAATTCCCGCAACGGACCGCCCCGAAGAAATTGTTTACCACCTCGCCTACAGCCTCCTGTACTCAGAGCCGCACGAGCAGGCCGAATGGGTGGCCTACGTACTCACAGCCGAGCGAACCAGCAACACCTACAAGCGAAAAAACGATTTCCGCACCGACCCCGAAGTTGCAAGCGGATCGGCCACGCACGCCGACTACAAAGGCTCGGGCTATCACCGCGGCCACCTCGCCCCTTCGGCCGATATGGGCTGGTCGCCCGAGGTGCAGTCCGAATCGTTTTACTACAGCAACATGAGTCCGCAGGTACCGGCATGCAATACGGGGATTTGGAGCAAGCTGGAAAAACAGGTCCGCGACTGGGCTGTGGAATACGACACCATCTTCGTGGTGACCGGCCCGGTACTCACCAACGGCCTCCCCGCCATCGGACCCGGCGGGGTGGCGGTACCCGAATTCTACTACAAAGTAATCCTCCACAACAGCCTCCCCGCGCCCAAAGGCATCGGCTTCATCGTGCCCAACGCACGCTCCAAAGCCCACGTGTCGGCGTTTGCCGTCCCGATCGACAGTGTGGAGTCCGTCACGGGGATTGATTTTTTCCCGCTCTTGCCCGCCGAATCTGAGGAGATCGAGAGCGAAAAGTGCTTGCCCTGCTGGAAATGGAACAGCCCAGACGGGGTCGACTTCGGGACCGAGTAGCGCATCTCTGTGGCCGCATGTTTTTATCCCCTTCCGGAAAAATGCAAACGAGCCTCGCTGCCGATGTGATCGCAAAGCCGGGATAATGCCCGGAGGATGCCCGCCGTGTAAAAAAAATCCCGGCGACTGAACCCGGCAACCTTTAAACAGTAAAACCCGAATTGCCACACGACAGCCAAAAAGGAATGTGGAAATATTTCGAAAAAACACTTTTTGATTTATCCAAAACGGAGATTTGGTCAAATAAATTTTTCGGGGAATTCGAAAATGAACCGCAGCGCATCGGCACGAAGCAAAAAATTTACTCCCCCTGCTTTCCGCTGTGCTCAAGGGCGTATGTTACCAACCCCGCAGTGTTGTTCACATCGAGCTTGCGCATCATGTTTTTGCGGTGGGTCTTGATGGTGTCGGTGCTGAGGCAAAGCTTGTCGGCGATTTCAGGATTGGTCATGCCGGAGGCGATCAGGCCGAGGATTTCGCGCTCGCGCCGGGTGAGCTCCGAGGAGGTGATGGCCGCTTGCTTATTTCCGGAAGGGGAAAGCAGCGCCGCCGTGACTTCCGATGAAAAGTACTGCTCGCCGCCGTGTACCCGTTTGATGGCTTTGATGATCTCTTCCTTGCCGGCGCTTTTCAGCAAATATCCTGCGATTCCGGCTGAGTGCATGCGCTCGATGTACACCCGCTCGCTGTGCATGCTCAGGGTGAGAATTTTCGTTTTCGGAAAGCGCTCGGCCACTATTTTGGCGGTTTCGAAACCGTCGAGCACGGGCATTTGGATGTCCATGAGCAGCACGTCGACGGCGGTGGATTCCATGATTTCGAGGACTTCCTCCCCGTTTTCGGCAGTGGCGGCCAGTTCGATGTGCGGCACATCCTTGAGCATGAGCACGAGGCCGTCGCGGAGCACGCGGTGGTCGTCAGCGATGAGGAGCTTTATCTTTTTGTCGGTCATGGCTTCAATGGTATTTCGATGATGATGCTGGTTCCTGAACTCGGGGTGCTGTCCACGGTGATTTTCCCATCGATAAAATTGATTCGGGAGTACAGGTTTTTCAGGCCGCTGCTGTCTTTTTTCTCCACGCTTTCGCGCAATTCAAATCCGGTGCCGTCGTCTTCGATCATCAGCACCAACTCTGTTTTGTGCTGGATGAGCTGTATGGTTATTTCGCTCGCGTCTGCGTGCTTCAGGGCGTTGTTGAGCAATTCCTGAAATACGCGGAAAAGTACGATTTCCACCTTGGGATCGAACTTGATATCGGTGGTGGAATTGTCGAAATGGACGAAAAGTTCGGGGTTGGTTTTGAGCTTGTTCACCTCTTCGGCGATGGCAGAGGCGAGGCCGAACTGCTCTAGGGATGGCGGCAGGAGGTTGTAAGAGATATTGCGGAGTTCTTCGGTGATTTCGTCAATGGCCGACCTCGATACGTCGACCAGCTCAGTGGTTTCCAAAAACTTCGATTGTGCGATGTATTCCCTGGCCACCCCGAGGTTGATTTTCACACTCGAGAGCAGCTGCCCCACCCCGTCGTGGAGGTCGCGGGCGATGCGCTTTCGCTCCTTCTCTTCGGTGTTTACGATGGCCTCGAGCTGCATTTTTTGCTGCCGCGTGATGGCCTTGAGGAGTTCCTTTTCCTTCTCAAGGGCCTTGAAGAGTTTCTTCTCTCCCTTGCGAATTTTTCGCTCGGCCTCTTTAGCGGCAGTGATGTCGCGTATGATGCACAGCACCTCATACCGGTCGATGGCGATGTACCGGCTTTCAAAGGTTTTCCCTCCGCTTACCTCATAGGTGTGTTCCTGCATGGCGCCTGTTTCAAAAGCGCGGTCGATGAGTCGGCGGGCCTCGTCGGTGAGGCCATCGGGCAGAAGGTCGTCCAGGCTGCGGTGGTAGCGCTCGGGGATGGGACGGGTGAGGTTATCGGGATTTCCGTACATGTCTACAAATCGACCGTTGCGGTCCATTTTGAAGACGAGGTCAGGCAGGATGTCCATCAGCGCCGACTTATCGCGCTCCCGCTTTCTGCGAAAAGCAATGATGCGCGACACCGAAAATATGGTGAGGAAAAACCCGAATGCGATCGCCACGATGCGAAACCACCAGGTCATGTAAAACGGCGGAATGATGGAGAGGGCCATCGCGCTGCCCTCTTCGTTCCAAACGCCCTCATTGTTGCAGGCGATGACGCGAAAGGTGTAATCGCCGGGCGGAATTTTGCTATAGCTAGTCTTGCGCTCCGACCCGGCGTCAATCCACTCCCGGTCGTAGCCTTCGAGGCGGTATTTGAACCGCACATTTTCGGGCGACACGAAACTCAGTGCTGTGTAGGAAATATCGAGGCGGCCGGCAGCATAGGTCAACTCGAGCTTCGGCGCGGCCAAAAACAGGGAGTCATTATAAGAAAGCTGTTCGATGTGCACGGGCGGGGGCAGGGTATTGAATCGCATGTCTGCAAAATCGACGATGACCGCGCCCTTCATCGAGGGAAAAATGTAGCGCTCTCCGCCCAACCAGCATTTGGCCTGTTGGATACCGCCGTTGAACTCACCTGTGCGCAAGCCGTCGGTTTGCTCGTTGTACAGCACGGCGCTCACTTTTTTGCGGTCGCCCGCGAGCAATTCGAGCAGATCCGATTTTACAATCCTGCTCAGTCCGATATTGCCGGTAAACCAAATATTGCCTTTGCTGTCTTCCGTCACGGTCGACACGACATTCTCCGCAAGGCCCTGCCCTACAGTGATGCGGTGGAAACGACCGTCCTCGATCACGTGGAGACCGAAGCCGTATGAGCCGACGTATATGCGTCCTTCATCGTCAATGCTCATCCCGCGATAAAACCTGTCTTCGTCCGTAAAATCATCGGAGTTGAATTCGATCCTGCCGTTGGCGGGATTGTAGCACACTATTTTGCGGTCGCCCGCCATCCAGATGCGGCCTTCGTTATCATCGAGGAAGGTGTTGACGTCGAGCGCGGGTTCCTTTCCGGAAACGGGGTGTGGCTCCAGGCGGCCGTCGATCATCACAAAAACGCCCAACTGCGTACCAACCAGCAGTTCTCCTCGCCCTGAGGCATAGATGGCATTGGTGTGGCGTGGGATTGTATCGGTAAAATTAATGCGCTCAACGGCATCATTTTGCCACTTGTAGATATGATCGTACACCACCACACTGAGGTAAATCGCACCTTCAAAAATCTCGATACTCGGGAGGAAGGATCTGATTTTCGGAAGATAGTCGGGCGTTTCAATCAGGTTATCATCCGCGTCGAAAATGATGAGGTCGTTGCTGATGGTGCCGATAAGGGTGCGGCCTTCTTCGTCGCGCTTAATGGCGTAGAAATTCTGCACGGGTGCGCTGTCTTCGGCGTCGAGGTAGGTGAAGCGGGGCGGCTTGGCCTTGACCAATCCGCAAATGGAAGTGGCGTACCAAATATTGCCCTCGCGGTCGGGGTATACCTGAAAAACAGTGCCATTCGGGCATATTTCGGCTCCGTTGAGCAAAGAAAAAGTCTCGGAGGAAACGTCAAAAACCAGGAGGTCGGGACATGATGTCACACGGAGGTATAGCTTATCATTGACGAGGGAAAATATCTTAGCGCCGTTGTCCAGGTATGCCTTGGGCAGAGGGAATTTCTCGGTGCAACTGAAATCCTCACATCTAAACAGATGTGTCGCATCTATCATCCATTGGGTATTCGCGGCAGCTCCGGGTATGGCAGCCCGCACAACATACTGCGGTTTAGGCGCGTCTCGCTTGTTCCCCGAAGGAGAGGTAACATCCTTAAATCCCACTAAATCAAAGGAAAGCGGCAGGAATTTTTCATGTAATGGAAGTTGAGCGGACAACCGATGCCAGTTGGGCGGATCTACATCCATTACGGGCTCATAGGTATCTGCATACAAGCCAATTAAGTGCGTTTGGGAAGCGACGAAAAGCCAGAGTACATTGTTGTCGTCTACGGCAAATTGATAGAAATTCGACTCCGTCAAACCGCGTGAGGCCACTCTCCGTAGCGAGCCAGATATAGCCGTCGCGCGTTTGGATTACTTGGTTCACGGTATTTTGCGGAAGCCCTTCCTTCACACCCCAACGGTCGTAAAGGTATTCCTGGGCAAATAAATCAACCGGCGGTGAGACTAAAAATCCCACCGCCGCAATGATTAAAAGAAATTGGAATATTCGGCCCATCACCGGTCAAAGTTTGTAGCAATGCAAGGGCCGGTTGATTTCAGGGCGGGATTCAATGGTGGATTGTGAGGTTGTTAAAAATCAAATATAGCACAATCCGGAATGCGCAGCCCTGATATGCCCCCGACTATTGTAGAGTCTATCAATTGAGTCGGGTGTTTGCTCTTTAGGGTTCGAGAGCACGCCTTCCTGCCGGTAGGCAGGGCTTGCGAAGGCTCCGAAACCGCAGTCCCGCCGCGGCGGGATGAGGATTTTAAGGCCGAGCATAACGCAGCTCTCGGACTCTAAAAGCGAACACTATTGTAACCTGAAGTTCAATCGTACGGCGCGCGTTGAAGTAACCGGTTTTGCTCCGATGCGGGCGGGCGTCCATCGGGGCATGTTTTGCAGACATTCCATCACGGCGACGTCAAATTCAGTTCCGGGAGAGTTGTCAATACGCGACTCGCCCACTGTGCCGTCGGGCAGGATTTCGAACCAAACCGTCATCGCACCTCGGGTGCCTTTTGTGATTCCCTTTTCGGGAAATTCGATGTTGCCTGCGAAGTAGTCTTCGACGCTGCTGTAGCCGGCATCGTGAAATGACGCAGCGCTGCGAAGAGCAGTCGTACTGCTTTCCTCTAAAGAGGCGTCGGAGCTGTTGGAGTCGGCGAGGTATTGGAAGTTTTCGCTAACATCGGCAGTGGTTTGGGCCATTGCGGTCGACGTCAATGCAGCGAAGAG
This sequence comes from Flavobacteriales bacterium, assembly GCA_020200995.1. Classification (GTDB taxonomy): domain Bacteria; phylum Bacteroidota; class Bacteroidia; order Flavobacteriales_D; family Cryomorphaceae; genus T3Sed10-241. Next base: position 6,478 of record JAIVHQ010000247.1, on the reverse strand, counting down.
AAGAACTGTTGTTATGATCGATATTGAAGTTTTCATGGCTTTTGTTTTTAGTGATTGGTTGTTGTTTCAGTGACAAGTCAAATGTACTTCTGTCACAAGCATGTATAAAAGACCACTTTGGGGTATATTTGAAAATTACCCACTTGGGGGTAGTTTTTTTGGGGGACGTTTTTACTCTTATTAGTGTTGGTCAATACACTCAAGTGGCCGGATCATAAAGTTCGATAAGCAACTCCCGAGAGCGCCAAAGGCATGGGCAGATCGCAGATCAAGTCTTTAGATCAAGTCCTTGGATCAAGCCAATGGCATGACCGAAGGCATGACCGCATGCATGACAGCATGCATGATAGCGGACTTTATGGACGGACACTAATTAAAATCTGCTCATTTAATCGAGAGTCTGATGAAGAGAGGCTTGATGGAGCAACAGTCTTTCGGCACGGCTAATTTGCTCCCTAATGTGATAGTCAGGACCGCGCTCAAGATGATTTTTACGCTGCAAAACAACCAATGCCCCCTACTTCCTACGCACCCGGTCATCGGATTGGAGCAGAAACAGTAGTATACACTGCAGATCTGAGGGAGCTGATCCGACAGCGTTCCGGAACCTACATGGACTACGCCGGCCTCAATTTTCAAATATCGCTCACCATCAACTCCGACCTCTATGATGCCATATCCGACAAAAAAGCGGTCAATCTGCTTCAATTTATGGTGGAAGATGCCCAGGGCAAAACGGAGAAAACGGTACGAACTCTGATACAAAAGGTCAAGGAATACGAAGGCAAAAAAAAACAGTCGGCCAGGCTACAGAATCCCACCAAACGGATGGAAATACTCATTCCTGCGTCACGTCAATTGAGGGAAGATGTAAGTGCTGAAATTAAAGTGTTGTGCCGACAGCTCGAGCGTGTACCTCAGGAGTGGTGGTCAACCTACGTGCAGAGCAAACAGGAATACAAGCAATACCGTGTAAAAGCCGGATTGAAAATAGCTGTTGGTGGGCTAATGCTCACCGGTACAGCCCTATCCATAGCTGCAGCTGCACCAACGGGCGGAGCATCTTTGGCTTTGGGGATCGTGGGTGCGCAGAGAGGCACAGTGGGGCTGTATCAGGACTTGGTCAAACTGAATGCAGACGCTGAAAAAGTCATGATCACCCTCACCAAGGATATCGAGACCTTGTGCAAATCGATAGCAGCCAAGCACGGTGTCGCCCGTCTCGGTGGACGCGAGATAGGGCGGGCGGTTACCAAGTCCATCACGGGTTACGATGGAGGTTTGGTCACCGTGTCGTCGTGTAAAGAAAATTTAATCCTGCTGAAAAACAAGCAAAAAGGTCTTCTTGTAAGGGGTACCCGGTTATCGAGAAAATTGGAAAAACAGCGGGAGCGGATCAAACAGATGCATGCCATGCTTCGCACCGACACCATCAGTGAAAAGAAAAAACGCAAAATGGTCAGCATGATCACGTCTGCAGAAGATAAGCTCGACCATATTATCGACAAAACCGTAACCATGAATAGCCGGTGGAGCAAATCGGTAAATGAGTTGGAACGCTTGGAACCCACACTCAATATGCTCGACGAGCGCAATCCGCAAAGCGCGGTGGTCGCTGGAAAGATTTTAAAGACCATCACCAACTTGGCGCTTGCAGGGGCCAATGCAGGGGTAGGATACGAAGGTGCCAAGAGCGCAATGGAAATGGCCCAGGTGAGCATCACCCTGATTGATGACGTTGGAGTTGAAATGCTTGGTTACATCAGCTAGCGCTTTAGCATGTGCCGCAACTTGCGCTTTTTTGCAGTATTCCCGAGTGGCGAGCAACTCTTCTTAGCCTTACTCTGAAGCACTGAATGGTGTGAAGACTTATTGACAAGGGAGCCTCATTATGACAAGAGGTGAGGTCATGGGTTTTTTATTTTCAGTAACTTATGTGTCGTTTTTGGTCGATTTTCTTATTACATTCTAATGGGGTCAAAATACAGTGATTGTGTGGAGTATCAACCGTCCACAACTCCTTGGGATTGATTAGCGGCATCATGAGAGTGCCTCGACCAAGTACATGGGCAATCTGAAATTGACAAGGGTGCGCCGACCCGCGCCCCGGTTTTGGATGCTGCCTTTCGGCAGGTATTCATCAAGTCGTAAAAGTAGGATTGGTCTTCGGGAGTGATGGTTCATCCAACATCAATGCGCTCTCCTCGATGTGAATGGTGTAGAAATCCACATTTGCCGAAAGGCTGAGCTCGTAATCCCTGAATCCCACAAAGCGCACCTGCACCGAATCGCCCGGCCCCGAAACCTTCAAGCTGAAGTACCCGTCGGGGTTGCTGATGGTTCCCTGCTTGAGGTGCCTGTTGTACTCCGTGGCATAAGCGATGGGTGCATCGGTTGTACCGTGGCGGATGTAGCCTTCGATCTCCGTGTGTTGTGCCCACAGCGCCGGGGCTTGCAAACACAAAAGAATGATTAAAACAAAGGCTGTTCTTCCTGATGGCATGTTTGCTCAGATTTGCTCCCTGAGCGGTGAAAATACGGAATACAAAATATTCAATAGGTGCAACCGCCGCGTTTGATAGAGCAGCCAAAATTCGCACCGTCTGCGAACGCGTCCGTTTGGAAAAACCTGACCACTCTTTGCATTGTGCAGTCCTACCTTTTACTTATTGCGCGCTTTTGGGTGCTGCCCAATCAGTTTCAGCCTACACCTCTGCGTCGGTTATTTCGGCATAGTCGGCAGTGAAATGGGTGAGCTGATACTCGCCCTGCGCATACACTCCTGTGCATGCCATTGAAGAAAATAGAAGAAAAATTCTTTTCATGATTTTAATATTTGAAGGACTAATGTCATGTCACCCACCTCGACTCACTTCGACTCCCTTCGACTCCCTTCGACTCCGCTAAGGTGCCGCCGCTCAGGGGCCGCCGCTCGGCGCGGCGGCTACGCGGTTCAAATCGGATCATCCTTTGGCCACACTTATCTGTTTTCGATGTTCGGTTGAAAAACCGTGATTTCTTGATCTAAAGGCCTGATCTAAGGCCTTGATCTTTGATCGGCTTTGCACCATGGCTTTGGCGCTATAAGACTTGCTTTTAAAAACAACAATGGAGCCCGGATAGCCCTTTCTCAAGTGAGGTGATGGGCAGTTATCCGCATGTCAGAAAGATATGGCAAGGTTGACTGTAAATGCATTGATCACTTCAGCTCGTCGAGCAAAGTAAGGCAACCCTAAAAACCCTCCTTGCCGGCGTTCTAAATCTGAGAGCGCGGTAAATCGCTCAAATCCAAGCGTAATTATAAACCCGACTCCCGGAGGTGCGCCCAACCTCACGCCGCCTTCAAAATAGAATAAGCCGCCATTATTTTCCCAATCGGCATCCTGATGAAATATCGTGCCCGCACCCACCGCAAGGATCGGTGCGACCTTGGGATTTTGAGACGAAATCCGCACGTCCATAAACAAAGGCACCGCCGTTCCATAGGTTTGTGTAAAAGCCCTCACCCCCGCTCCGATTCCTAGAGAAAAAGCACGCCCCGCTCTGATTCCGGCAATAAAATTTGCCCGAAGGTGCCGAAATTCCTGAGCGTCTACTTTCGTACCGAAACCAACCTGCAGGAGGCCTGTAAATGCGACATTCCCCTCCTGCTTTTCATCCCTTGCAGCCCTGGTCTCTTTCTGATCAAAGTTTCGCTTGACTTCCCTGAGTATCTTTACAATTTCCGCCCTCGGCACTACGCGCACAGTACTGTCATTGAGTAGAATGGTCACATCACCGGGCGAATTATTTTCGGTGATTTCACCGCGGAGTACCTCGGCGGTTTGCAGCAGGATGACGTCTTCATACACCTTCTGAGCCGAGGCCGATCGGCACATTGAAAGGGTGATGACACCTGCAAAGACCGCTATCCAAAAAAGTTTTATCGGTGCTGTCCAAACATTGCTTTTCATGGTCCTTTTCAATTTCAGTCCGCAGGGCGAAATAAACTGCAATTGGCTCCTGCTCATCACCTGCGCGAATATCATCAAGCGTCGAAGTTATAAAAATATGCAAACAGAGGTCGGACACATTGTCCTTTCCGGAAATACTGCAAATTCATCGGCATCGATAGAAACCCGACGTATGAGCCCTGCGGAAGGGATGCCCGAGCGAAATTGCGGTTCTGAAAATCCGGATTCCAATCCTGATTTACGGGCTTTGGTTTTCCGGACTTACAATAAATGTATAAACCTTTTCAGGAGCAAATTGCAGATAGCGAAACTTCCCGTCATTATAGAGGCGCTCCACCAATTAAAAATCCTGTCCAAGCCTGTATGCATCATTCCGATCACAATCAGGGATTTCGGAAAGGTGGCTTCCTGAATGCGGTAAAGAAGGAAGCCATTTATTATGATGAGCAGTTGATGGTCGACAAGTCAGGAACAAAACAATCGGAAATCTTAAACTTAAATGTTGAACCTAATATCCTTAAAATCGCTGACAAGAAAAAATTGACCGAAGCAACTTTCGGGTTTTTACAATACTTATTTTCAATATTTAAGCGGGATATTGACCAAATCACTTTAAACTTAAACAAAACACCATACTTAGACGAGAGCAAAAAAAATATAGACCAATAAGTAAAAATCATTGACTAAATGCCAATCATTGTTTAAATTTGCCCATGATTATGTTTTTCTGTCAACCATAAAACGACATAATCATATTATAATTAGGGCTTGAGCTAACCAATCGCAAATGAAACACAGAACCTCGTTTTTGTTGAATTGTGTCTCCCGCACAAAAACCAACTTTTCTTCAGGCTTTTTATCGGTTCCGCAATTGTGTCTATCACATATGTTCAATGTTCGTTTCAGGCACAGCGATTCATGTATCTACCTGACAACATACTTACCTCCTGTAAAATTCCACGGGCGCTTACTTAATTGTACAGCGCCCGTTCCTTTTTGTTTTTTTCCAAAATCTTAAATCAAAACAACCTAAAACAACAGTTATGAAACGTCTACAGTTTTTGCTCATTTTCACTTTCGCTCTCGGGATGGCTAACGTCTACGGACAATCTCAGCAACCCGGGCTGAATCAACAAACCTTCGAGAGCAAAAAGCCCGATAAAACAGGTGAAATCACCTCGAAAGGTGCCATACAAATAAAAGAGGCCCAAGAAATTGGTGGATATTATAACATTGATACATCTGTGCTTGGCTTCGAAGACGTCACCGAAGCCACGGCTTATTTCCGCACCAAATCCGGGAAGCACCACATGATGCGTGCCCTGAGCCGCGATCGTGCAATTGTGTATATCAAAAAAAATGACCAACCCTCCTGGAATACAAACCAGTGGAACAAATATCTTGCTCAAACCGTGAAAATCAACCTTTCCGATTTTTCTCCTCAGGGCGAATAATTCGGGCTAACCAAATAAATGCTATCAATCATGAAAAAGTTTACTTCAATCCTCATTCGCTTTGCATTCCTCATCTGTTGCATGACGGGATTTTACGCAAATGCGCAGATTAACATTACCAATGGCCAGACTGCTGCTGATCTCGCTCAGGAGATCGTAGGTGATGGCGTGACCATCACCAATGCACAGATCACCTGCGCTGACAATGGTTTTGGCATATTCTCAAACGGAAATGTTACCAACATCGGTCTCGATGGAGGTATTGTGCTCACCACTGGTCTGACCAGTGACATACCCGGAGAAAATAATAGCGACGCCACGAGCCGCGAACGCGGCACAGCAGGAGATGCTGACCTCGCGGCAATCGTGGGTGAAACTACTTTGGACGCTTGCGTTCTGACTTTTGATTTTGTACCAACAGATGAATTTATTACTGTTGATTACGTATTTGGATCAGAGGAATATGTGGAGTGGGTCTGCAGTCAGTATAATGATGTTTTCGCCTTTCTGGTCAATGGACCTAATCCCGCAGGCGGAAATTATGTGAACCAAAATGTGGCCATTGTTCCAACTTCTACCCTTGCGGTTGCCATCAACTCTGTGAACAATGGAACTCCCGGCCTTGGACAAGGAACTGACCCGTTTCCCGTTTCAAACTGTGAATCCTTAAGCTTAACGGACTACTACGTGAACAATCCGGTGGGCGCGGGAACGACCATTGAGTACGACGGGTTTACCGTGGTGCTTTCAAGCCAATTGGAAGTTATTCCTAACCAATCCTACACCTTCAAATTCGCCATTGCCGATGTCAGCGACAGGCTCTGGGATTCCGGAGTGTTTATTAAAGCCTCCAGCTTTTCATCGTTCGACTGTTCAGCCGGAAACATAACGCCCGGTTCAGACGAGGTTTGCCTCAATGATGCGGACAACGCTTCTGTGACCGTGACAAGTTCCGGTGTCATCGCAGGAGACACCTATGAGTATCTTTTGACCAATACGTCGGGCGATATCCTGGCAATTCAGGCAGGCAACACATTTAATTTTTCGGACTTGTGTGCCCCGTCTTACAAC
>JAIVHQ010000050.1 GCA_020200995.1 Flavobacteriales bacterium | reverse complement strand
AAATTGTATTTCTTCGTAAGGCGTTCGGCCTGGGTGCCTTTTCCGGCGCCGGGGGGGCCAAACAATACCAGGTTAATCATACTTTACAGTTTGAGGTAATTCTATTTGATAAATACCGTTGAGGTTGCGCCCCAATCCGTCGAAGTCGAGGCCGTAGCCCACCACGAAAAGGTTGGGGATTTCAAATCCGGTAAAATCGATTTTCACATCGCCGTGATAAGCCTCGGGCTTGTAGAGCAAGCTGGCCACTTTGATGCTCGCGGGTTTCTCCTTGTAGAGGTTTTCAAGCAAAAACTCGATGGTATTACCGGTGTCTACAATGTCTTCAATCAGCACCAAATGCCTTCCTTCAATGTCGGAATTGAGTCCAATGTGGCTCGAAATCTTTCCCGTGGTTTCTGTGCCGCGGTACGAAGTCAACTTTACAAAATTGATCTCGCAGTCGATGTCGATTTGGCGCATCATGTCAGAAGCAAAGCGAAATGCCCCGTTGAGCACCCCGACAAAGAGCGGGTTTTTGTCCGCGTATTCGGCATTGATTTCCTTGCCCAATTCAGCGATGCGGGCTTGAATTTTGCCCTCGTCGATGTAAGGAACGAAGGTTTTGGTATGCAGTGTGATTGTTGGCATGTGGTTTTAAATAAGGTGCGAAGGTAAGCATTTCACGGCCATTTGTGAATGGGGTTTTTATGGGATGCAGCCTCAGGGAGTGCCGCGGGCCGGCTGACGGCCCAAAAGAGAATGCGGACCTAAAGGAGGCCGCACAGCGGCCGCCTAAATCTTAAATCCTTTAAACAAATATTACCCTCCGCAATACGATTCATTTCAACCCCTATCTTTGGCCCATGGAAAAACCATTCTACGCAAAAGATTTTAAGCTCGGTGTCCTCGGTGGGGGCCAACTCGGCCGCATGCTGCTCGTGCCGGCCATTCGCTACGACATAAAAGTATCGGTGCTCGACCCCGATCCTGAAGCACCGTGCAGCCGCATAGCCCACGAATTTACCTGCGGCGACTTTAGAGATTACGATACGGTGATCAAATTTGGCGAAAGCTGCGACGTGGTCACTGTCGAAATAGAGCATGTGAATGTCGAAGCCTTGCGCGAACTGCGCAACCGAGGAGTGCGGGTTTTCCCACAACCCGAAGTACTCGAAACCGTTCAGGACAAAGGGCTGCAAAAGGCTTTTTACGAAAAACACAACATCCCGACGGCGCCCTTCCGCATGGCCGAATCTAAGGCGGATGTGGAAGCTTCCAAAGATTTTTTGCCCTTCGTTCAGAAACTGCGAAAAGGCGGCTACGACGGCCGCGGCGTGCAGGTGATACGCACGGAAGCCGACTTCCCGAAAGCCTTTGATGCGCCCTCGGTGCTGGAGAAATTCGTGGACTTCGAAAAAGAAATCGCTGCGGTGGCGGCGAGAAACGAAGCGGGAGAGATTGAGATTTTTCCACTCGTAGAACTTGTTTTTAACCCCGATGCCAATCTGGTCGAGTTTCTATCCGCCCCGGCGCAAATAGCCCCGGACGTCATCGCCCGAATCGAAGAGATCGCCCGCCAAACGGTCAATGCCTACGGCATCAACGGCATCATGGCCATCGAATTTTTCAAAACCGCGGACAACGAGGTATTTGTGAACGAAGTGGCGCCCCGCCCGCACAATTCAGGCCACCACACCATCGAAGCCAATGCCACTTCACAATACGAGCAGCACCTGCGCGCGATTCTGAACCTGCCCCTCGGCAGTACGAAGCAAAACAAATTTGCGGCCATGGTCAACCTCCTCGGCGCGGACGGTCACAAAGGGCCCGTAATGTATGAGGGCCTGACTGAAACGCTTTCCGTTCCCGAAGTTTATGTGCACATTTACGGCAAGGCGTTGACCAAGCCCTTCCGGAAAATGGGCCACGTGACCGCCACCGCTTCAAGCCACCGCGAGGCAGCAGCCCGGGCACTCGAAGCAAAGGACAAAATACAGGTTAAAACAGCTAAATAATGGTAGGAATCATCATGGGCAGCAAGAGCGACCTCCCTGTAATGCAGGGCGCAGCCGACATGCTCAAAGAACTCAACGTGCCTTACGAACTCACCATCGTATCGGCCCACCGCACCCCCGAGCGCATGTTTGAATATGCCAAAAATGCAGAGTCGAACGGCATCAAAGTCATCATCGCGGGAGCTGGCGGAGCCGCCCACCTTCCGGGAATGACCGCCGCCATCACCTCCCTCCCCGTGATCGGGGTGCCGGTGAAAAGCCGCAACAGCATCGACGGGTGGGACTCGGTACTCAGCATCCTGCAAATGCCGACGGGAGTTCCCGTGGCTACCGTGGCCCTGGACGGGGCTCACAATGCGGGCATCCTCGCCGCCCAGATCATGGGCACCGCCGATCAGGCCCTTCGCCGCCGCATCGCCGACTACAAAGGCGGGCTGAAAGCCAAGGTGCTCCGCGATGCGGAGAACATTTAATGCAGGTAGACAGCCGAAGTGTGACCCCTATCACAGGAAGACCTGCGAAATACGGACGTATTTGCACGACAATTTTGCCTGGAACCACCAAAAAAATTCGAAGATCTCCTTGCCGCCCCACTTTGCCTAACACTCGGCATGGCGCCATTCTTTCCCGAATTGCCTCTTATCGGAAAGATTCGCCGGGCAGTCGGTATGCAGGCCACCAATTGGTTTGTCTTACTTATGCGCGGAGCTCCTTCTTTCTAACTCCTTCCCATCCTCATGCCAGAGGAAAACTATACCCCCGAAAAACTGCGTAATAAATTTATAAAAAATGACTCGGCCCCTCCAAGTCACCCTAAGGATCAACGAGGGTAAAGCATCGCATTTTTACAGTCTGTGATTTTTTTTTAAGTTTGAGTAAACTTAAACCTAGATCCATGAACGAACTCGGAAATGCTACGTTTGAAAATTATATCGGTCTTAACGACGGATATACGGAAATGGCCTACCAAATGGTAGCCCATACACTTACGCTCGGATACGCTGTGATGCTCGCCGGGCTTTTTTATTTTATTCTGACCATCAAATCTGTCGCTCCCAAATACCGTATATCCTCGGTGTTGTCCGTGGTGGTAATGGTATCGGCGTTTTTGCTTTTGTTTGCACAGGCCAATAATTGGACTAGCAGTTTTGTCTTCGACAAGGAATCGGGACTGTACTTCTTAGGTGAAGGAGAGGATATGTTCAACAACGGATACCGCTACCTGAACTGGCTCATTGATGTGCCAATGCTGCTTTTTCAAATCCTTTTCGTGGTCACCTTGACGAAAAGTAAATTCACCAGTATACGAAACCAATTTTGGTTCTCGGGAGCAGGAATGATTATCACAGGTTACATCGGTCAGTTCTATGAAGTGACAGATTTTTATGCATTCGCCATTTGGGGTGCCATATCTACTTTATTCTTTATTCACATCCTTATCCTGATGCGACGGGTGATCAAAGAAGGGCAAGAAGGTATTCCTGCAGAAGCATCGAAAGTGCTGGGCGGCATTTGGGTTCTCTTTTTTATATCATGGATGCTCTACCCCGGCGCTTACCTGATGCCTCACTTGCTCGGCATAGAGGGTGGATTTTTCAATGAAGCGGGCGTTGTGGGAAGACAGATGACCTATACCGTAGCAGATGTAGCCTCTAAAGTAATATACGGAGTAATGCTTACACAAGTCGCTCAAATCATGAGTAAATCAGAAGGCTATGTAGAAGGTGCTCCCGCAAAAGCATAAGTTTTATGCCCTTCAGAAAAACCGCATCGGCCACACGGTGCGGTTTTTTTACACCCTTTTAACGGCAAGCGAAGCCGAGGGGTGACACGCATCACCGATTGGCGAAAACGACCGCAGTAACTTTGACTAAAAATCGCACAACGTGAAAAACCGCAAACAGCGCTACACTATCGCCATCGCTTTGTCCCTCACCCTCGGATTGGCGCCCTTTTTCCCCGAGCCTCACCTTTTCGGAAAAATCCGTTGGATCCTTGGAGGCGCCGAAGGAATGGCAGCGATGGATTGGTTCGATTTCGCCATGCACGGTACACCATTCGCCTACCTGCTTTTCCTGATGGTGGTTGACCTGCGGGGCCGTTTTTCAAAAGCTGAAGAAGAAAAGAAGCCCGTTTGAGGGCTTGCCTTACTCTAAAGTGACCCGGCGATGCGGAGAAGCTTTGAGCACCGCAGGCCGCCCGTTTCGTGGGACACCTGTGACACTTGTGACCCGAGCGACGCCGGCTGCGCAGCCCGGCCACGGGGGTCGCGATCTCGCGTAAATTGATGCGCGTGTTCCACAACTCCGGAGGAATTCCACACCACAGCCGGGGCAGTTCACAGGACTTCAGCAACCCGCCTGAGGAAAACAATTCTTCAAAACACTCTTTTACATGAGTTTGTACAATACTGATCTCAAAAAGGCGCGGTTCTTGGCACTTCGTGCCTAAACCAAAAAGTAAATCACCATGAAAATCCTCGGAATTGTATTGACCATTCTCGGCCTTGTCGGCTGTATATACTTCGGCATCCAAGCCATGAACGACTCAGAATCAGTGAGCATACTCGGCGCTGACATTGCAGTGAGCACGGCAGATTGGGCACCCCTCATTGTTTCGGCAGTGGTCGCCATTGCGGGTGTGCTGATTATGCGCACGGCTGCTACTGCCTCCAAGGCATAACCGACGTACATTCTTCTGACTTCTGACGAAAAGAATAAAATGAAAGTCCGCGAGGTTTTATTTTCACGTGCCTTTTTATGTGCCGGTTTGCGGGTTGAACTTCTTCCACCTGCGCTCTTCCATTTCGAGCAGTGAAGTGAATTTTTGCGGCAGCGCTGTTTGCAAATCGATTTCCCTTTCGGGAAAAACGGGATGGCCCAGCGTGAGCCATACGGCTGAGAGCATGAGGCCTTTTCCCTTCAGCACATTCGCGTCGGAGCCGTATTGCGCATCGCCGACGATGGGGTGACCCGCCCCGGCCATGTGAATGCGCAGCTGATGGGTGCGTCCGGTGAGGGGCTCGAGTTCAACGAGCGTGAGACTGCCGTGGCGCAGCGAAGGCACCGTGCACAGGGGCGCGCAAATGCTCTGTGCCGGCTTGCCGTCGACGGGGCTGTCTATTTTCCCGGACAGGGTCAGCGTGCCAAACACCACCGCTCGGTAGCGCTTGCGCACCTCGCGGTCGGCAAATTTGCGCCCCAGCTCTACCATAGCGCTTCCCGTTTTGGCCACCAATAAAAGGCCCGTGGTGGGCGCGTCGAGGCGGTGCACGGGGAGCGGGATGCGGAGGGCGTCGGTGCAGGTGCTCGGCTTCAGGTTGTGCGGAAGCGCCTGCGCAACGGTCTTGAAGCGGTTGCCGCTCACGGGGATGCCGGCGGGCTTGCAGACCACGGCCATGTGGTCGTCTTCATACACCACCTCCAAATCGAGGTGGTAGGTCTTGTGCAATTCGGCCGGCTTTTCGACCAGGGATATCTCATCGCCGGGCTGCACGTAGCGCCCGGTTTCCACCACTTCGCCATTGAGCAGGATGCGGCCCCGCTCGATGGCCTTCTTCGCCCCTTTGCGGGAAGGAAGCTGCACGAAAATTCCGTTGGCGTAATCGACGATTCTAATCGGCGCAACTCCGCCAGACACCCTATGAATAGCGATCAACCGCAAACCGTTTCGGTCAGCGCCCGAATTTTCACTCAGGGAATCCACTTAATATCCTTAAAATCCGGCTTCCTTTTCTCCAAAAAGGCATTTCGCCCTTCTTTGGCCTCTTCGGTCATGTAGGCGAGGCGGGTGGCCTCGCCGGCAAACACCTGCTGACCTACCATTCCGTCGTCGGTGAGGTTGAAGGCAAACTTGAGCATCTTGATGGAGGTGGGCGACTTTTCGAGGATTTCAAGGGCCCAGGCGTAGGCCGTGTCTTCGAGCTCGGCGTGCGGGATGGCCGCGTTGACCATGCCCATCTCAAAAGCCTCCTTTGCGGAGTAATTTCTTCCGAGGAAGAAGATTTCGCGGGCGCGTTTTTGTCCCACCATTTTGGCGAGGTAGGCCGAGCCGTAGCCTCCATCAAAGCTGGTGACGTCGGCGTCGGTTTGCTTAAAGATGGCGTGCTCCTCACTGGCGAGGGTAAGGTCGCAAACCACGTGGAGGCTGTGCCCCCCGCCCACGGCCCATCCCGGCACCACGGCGATCACCACCTTGGGCATAAAGCGGATAAGGCGCTGCACTTCGAGAATGTTGAGGCGGGGCATTCCGTCGTCGTCCACATAGCCCTGGTGGCCGCGGGCACGCTGGTCGCCACCGCTGCAAAAAGCGTTTACGCCGTCCTTTGGTGAGGGGCCCTCACCGGAAAAAAGCACAACCCCGATGGAGGTATCTTCGCGTGCGTCGAGAAATGCCTCGAAGAGCTCGGAAACAGTCTTGGGGCGAAAGGCATTGCGCACCTCCGGGCGGTTGAAGGCGATGCGGGCTACGCCGCCGCATTTGCGGTATGTGATGTCCTCGTATTCTTTGACGGTTTTCCAATCGGGCTTGCTCATATTAAATTGTCTTTTTGCGCTGGATAAAATTCGATTTGCAGTCCGAAGCAGCCCTGAAGTACCGCTACAGCGGCGGCCGGGAGCCCTTCGTTAAAGGCCCAAAGATACAATCCCCGGGCGATTTCGACCGGCTAAACCACGAGGTGCGAAGCCTCTCAAAAAAGCGGGCACAGTCCAGCCCCACATTTAACCCTGCGATAATGCCAATTTTTGCTAAAGCTTCGTATTTTGCGCCAAATAACGATGGCCCCTTGAAACGAATTTTACCCTTCGCGCTCCTGCTGCTCACTGCTTCGGCACAGGCTCAAAATGAAAACGACCCCACGGGTGCGCGCGCAGCCGGGATGGGTGGCACAGCCCTTGGCTTCACCGATGTTTGGGCTTTTCACAACAACCAGGCAGGGCTGGCGGGCATCGATGCCTTCACGGCCGGGGCATTTTACGAAAACCGATTTTTGGTGAGCGGGATGAGTTTTCAGGGATTTGCTGTGGCTAACCCACTCTGTATACCAGGAAAATAACATTGGTGCAGGGTACGCCATGAACCTCACCGACAACCTATCGGGCGGGGTGCGGATGAACTACCATTCCACGCGCATTTCAGCCGAAAACTACGGACGCACGGGCAATGTGACGGCAGAACTCGGGGTACAAATGCGGGTATCGAAGCATGTTACCATTAGCAGCCACCTTTTCAATCCGTTCAGGGCGCAGCTCAATGACTTTAACGACGAGCGGATGCCCACCATTATTGGCGTGGGTGCCGCTTATCGAATCAGTGACGAGCTCTATGCGGCTTTCGAAGTGGAAAAAGACATCGAGCAAAAAGCCACATTTCGCGCAGGGGTCGAATACCACCCCGCCGACATCCTCTATGTAAGGGCCGGCACCTCTTCAAATCCGAACCAATTTAGCTTTGGAATCGGGATTGAATTCAACAACCTCAGGTTCGACATGGCCGGCAGCTACCACAGCCTGCTGGGCTATACACCGCAAGTTTCGCTCACCTACCTCCCCGCCAAGAAATGAGGCGTTTCGGATGCTTAATCCTGCTGCTATTTGGCTCCCTGAGCGCTGCAGCGCAGGTGCGCGAGTTCGATCCGGCCGAGAAGGCCTCGGTGATCGAGCAGCGCATTGAGCAAATTGCCGAAGCATCTGAAAACGAAAACCTCGACTACAACACCCTTTTCGAACAGCTCACCGTCTATTTCGATTTTCCGCTCAACCTCAACACCGCCGATGTGGATGAGCTCTTCACCCTCGGCCTGCTGAGCAATTATCAAATCGGACAGCTCATCAACTACCGCAAGGAGCACGGTATACTTTTCTCGATTTACGAACTGCCACGCATCGACGGATGGTCGGTGGAGGCTGCCGACCTCATCGCTCCTTTTGTGGTCACAGAGCCCGACGATGAGCGCGACCGAATCACATTTCAGAAGCTCAAAGACTATGGAAAGCACGAATTGGTGATTCGCACACAGCGGCTGCTCGAAGACCAGGAAGGCTACAGCCCCATCGATGACGACGAGTTAGAAGCCAACCCGAACAGGCGCTACCTCGGCTCGCCTGACCGCTTGTTTTTCAGGTACCGTTATCGCTTTAGCGATCGCATCAGTTTCGGGTACACAGGCGAGAAAGATGCGGGAGAAGAATTTTTTCAAGGCTCCCAAAAGCAGGGATTCGACTTTAATTCGGCCCACCTTTTTCTCAAGGATTTCGGGGCATTCAAAGCCATTGCCATCGGAGATTATCAGGCCCAGTTTGGCCAGGGACTCACCTTTTGGTCGGGGCTCGG
>JAIVHQ010000049.1 GCA_020200995.1 Flavobacteriales bacterium | reverse complement strand
GTGTACCACCTCGCGGCGCTGCTTTCGGCCACTGCCGAGAACAACCCCAAGTTGGGATGGGACCTCAACATGAACGGCCTCTCCAATGTGCTCGACCTCGGCCGTGAGGGTCACATCAAACGCATGTTTTGGCCGAGCTCCATCGCCGTATTCGGCCCGCATACGCCAAAAAACCAAACCCCGCAGCGCACGATTATGGAGCCCACCACCGTGTACGGCATCACAAAAGTGGCCGGCGAAAGCTGGTGCGAATACTACCACAACCGCTACGGAATCGACATCCGCAGCATTCGCTACCCCGGCATCATCGGTCACAAGAGCGCTCCGGGCGGCGGCACAACCGACTATGCGGTTCACATTTTTCACGAAGCTGTAAAAAAGGGCAGTTACGATTGCTTCCTCAGCAAAGAGGCCGAACTGCCCATGATGTACATGCCTGACGCCACAAAAGCTGTGCTCGAGCTGATGGCGGCTCCCGAAGAAAACATCAAGTTGCGCACGAGCTACAACATCGCGGGATTCTCCTTCACGCCCGACGTTTTGGCGGAAGCCGTTAAGAAGCACATCCCCGAATTCACCATGGACTACACGCCCGACTACCGCGACAAAATCGCCAAGAGTTGGCCGAGCAGCCTCGACGACTCTATGGCACGCGAACACTGGGGTTGGAAGCCCGACTATACCATTGAAACGATGGTGGCAGACATGCTGACCAACATTCGCGATAAGGCGGGCGTGGAGTAGAAACCTTTGCCACCGAAATTCGTAAAGTGTGCGTATTCCTATACCCGAGACCTTATGCACCACATTCTCAAATACACACACTTTCTCTTCGCCTTGCTCCTGCTTACAGGAAGTTCGGCACTTTTAGCATCCGACATTAATGACCCCAAACCAGGCAATGCCGCAAACGTGATAGACGCTGCGGGTATGCGCCAGGGCTATTGGCGAATAACGGGGAATATGGTTGAGGACCGCGCCTACAAGAAAAGCCAGGTGGTGGAAGAGGGCGAGTACATAGATAACAAGCGCAACGGGGTTTGGAAAAAGTACTACCCTTCCGGAAAATTGCGCAGTGAAATCACCTACAAAAACAACCATCCACGCGGTGTGTACACCACCTACTTTCCCGACGGGACCAAAGAAGAATACGGCGATTGGCAAGGAAACAGGAACGTAGGAGAGTACAAGCGTTTTCACGAAAACGGGACCATTGCTCAGGAATTTACATTTAATGAATTCGGAAAGCGCGAAGGAATTCAACTCTATTATTTCCCCAATGGAAAGGTGCAGATGACCGCCGAAATCGACAACGGTACGGCCCACGGAATGGTGAAAGTATATTACTCAGATGGTGAATTGCGGTCCGAGAAGATGATCGTAAACGGCTTGGTAGATACCTCGACCGTTAAAGAATACAAAGCCCGCAGCCGCGAAACCCGACAAGACAAAGAGCCTTCTCTTCCCGTGCAGGAAACCGTAGCCCCCGAACAAGACCGACCAAACCTTGTGGAATTCCGGGACACGGGATTCAACACCCTGTACAACCGCAACCAGCAGGTGACGCAGGTGGGAGAATTCAAAGACGGGCGGCTAGACGGAACCGAGTAAATAACTAAATTTGCACCCCCCTTAAACCCCGCGTTCAGCGTACAGCATGGAGAGCACTTTGAAGATTTACAACACCCTCACCCGCCAAAAAGAAACTTTTGAACCCGTCAACCCGCCGCACGTAGGCCTCTACGTATGTGGCCCTACGGTGTACAGCGATGTTCACCTCGGCAATGTGCGGTCCTTCCTTTCGTTTGACGTGGTGTACCGCTACCTCCGCTTTTCGGGATACAAGGTGAGGTACGTCAGAAACATCACTGACGTGGGCCACCTCGTAGACGACGCCGACAGCGGGGAAGATAAAATTGCCAAAAAAGCCCGCCTCGAAGCCCTCGAGCCAATGGAGATTGTACAGAAGTACACCAACGGCTTCCATGAGGTGATGCGAATCTTCAACATCTTGCCCCCCTCCATCGAACCTACCGCCACCGGCCACATCATCGAGCAAATCGATATGGTCCAAAAGATCATTGCCGCGGGTTATGGTTATGAGGTAGACGGATCGGTCTACTTCGATGTGCGCAAGTTTAGCAAAGATCACCCTTACGGGAAATTGTCAGGCCGCAACATCGACGACCTGAAAGCCAACACCCGCGAGCTGGACGGACAGAGCGACAAGCGCGACTCCCTCGATTTTGCCATTTGGAAACGCGCCGAGAAAGGCCACATCATGCGCTGGCCCTCGCCATGGGGCGACGGATTTCCTGGATGGCACCTCGAGTGCTCTGCGATGAGCACCAAGTACTTGGGTAAAGAATTTGACATTCACGGAGGCGGAATGGATTTAAAATTTCCCCACCACGAATGCGAGATTGCCCAAAATGTGGGCGCCACAGGTAAGAGTGGCCCCCGCATCTGGATGCACGGCAACATGCTGACAGTGACCGGCCGAAAAATGTCCAAAAGCGAAGGGAATGGATTCACCCCCGAAGAGCTTATCACGGGAAATCACAAACTCCTTGAGCAGGGCTACTCGCCCATGACGGTGCGCTTTTTCATGCTTCAATGCCATTACGGCAGCACCCTCGACTTTTCTAACGAAGCCCTGCGCGCCGCCGAAAAGGGCTATGCGCGACTGATGGAAGCCATCCAAACAGCGGGAAAAGCAGAAGCTTCCAACAGCTCAACCGTCGATATCGACAAGCTTCGCACGGACTGCCAAGCCGCCATGGACGACGACTTCAACACCCCGGTGCTAATTTCTGTACTTTTTGAAGCCGCCAAAACGGCCAACCTGATCAAGTCGGGCCAAGAGAAAGCCACTTCCGCCGATCTCGAAAAGCTCATTCAACTGTTTGAAGATTACGCCTTTGAAGTATTGGGCTTCAGCACCGAAAAATCTGTCGACAGCGCGGACTCCACCCTGACTCCCGGACTGATGGACCTCATCATCAACCTTCGAAAGTCGGCCAAACTAAGCAAGGACTACGCCACTGCCGACCAAATCAGGCAGCAGCTCACGGCACTCGGCATCGAAATTAAGGACACCCCCGAGGGAACCGATTACAAGATAAACTGACGGCGAATGCTGCTGTACATCGGGCAATCCGTATATTCGGGCTCCCAACAGTACACCCATGAGCAACGCCGAAAAAAATCTATATTTACTTGATGCCTACGCCTTAATTTACAGGGCTTATTACGCTTTCATTCGAACACCGCGCGTCAACTCCAAAGGGCTGAATACCTCGGCCATGTTCGGGTTTACCAATGCCCTGACCGATGTGATCAACAATCGAAAGCCAACGCACATCGCCGTGGCTTTTGATGTATCGGGCCCTACTTTTCGCAATGACAGCTTTCCCGAATACAAAGCCAACCGAGAAGAGACTCCGGATGACATTAAGATTTCCATCCCTTACGTCAAGAAAATCATCCAGGCCTTCAATATTCCCATCCTGGAAAAAGAGGGCTACGAAGCGGACGACATCATCGGAACCATCGCTAAAAAAGCCGCAGCCGAGGGCTTCAACGTGTTCATGGTAACACCCGACAAGGATTTCGGGCAGCTGGTCACCGACAAGGTAAAAATGCTGAAGCCGAGCCGACAGGGCAACGGAAGCGAAGTGTGGGGCCCCGAAGAAGTGTGCGAGCGATTCAAAATCAAACGGCCCGATCAGGTGATCGACATGCTCGGAATGTGGGGCGATGCGGTCGACAACATTCCCGGCATTCTCGGGGTGGGTGAAAAAACCGCGCAGAAACTTCTGGCGGAATATGACAACCTTGAAAACCTGCTCGAACACGCCGAGGAGCTCAAGGGCAAAATGAAAGAGAAAGTGATCGCCAACGCCGATCAGGCTCGGCTTTCCAAGAAACTCGCCACCATCGCCTGCGATGCCCCGGTGGAATTTAATGAAAAATCATTGGAGCTTGAAGACATCGATGAGGAGAAAATCCGCACCATTTTTGCAGAACTAGAATTTCGAACCCTGTCCGAGCGCATTCTCGGCGAGAAAATGCGGGCCTCATCGGGGAATGCACAAATGGACCTTTTCAGCGGTGGCGGTGATGACGGCCCTACCCCGGCTGAGGATGGCGCCGAGCGCATGGAGCGCTTCGACCCCGAAACCACCGAGTACAAGCTCATCGATACCAAGGACAAGCGCGCCACCTTCCTGAAAGAGCTGGCCAAGCAGAAGAAGGTATGTTTCGACACAGAGACCACATCCGTGGATGCCAATGCAGCGCAGCTCGTGGGCATGGCTTTCAGCTGGAAGGCCGGCGAAGGTTACTACATCCCTATTCCCGGCAACGAAAAGGCGGCCCAATTCATATTGAATGAATTCAAGCCTTTTTTCGAAAACGAGGAAGTCCTCAAAATCGGGCACAACCTCAAGTACGACATCACGGTACTGCACTGGGCGGGAATGCCCGTGGCCGGGCCGCATTTCGACACCATGCTGGCCCACTACCTCATACAGCCCGACATGCGCCACGGCATGGACGAGCTCGCGGAAACCTACCTGGGCTACCGCCCCATCAGCATCGAATCGCTGATCGGGAAAAAAGGCAAGGGCCAAAAAAGCATGCGCGACATTGCCGTAGAAGAAGTGGCCCCCTACGCCTGCGAAGATGCTGACATTACCTTCAGACTATTTGAGCTATTTGAGGACCAAATAAATAAAGAGAGCTGGCTTAAGGGACTTTTTTATGACATTGAAATGCCGCTGATGCCCGTATTGGCAGTTGGTGAGTCTCGAGGCTGAAATCTACGAAGCGGCCGGAAAGGAATTCAACATCGGCAGCCCCAAGCAGCTCGGGGTGGTGCTCTTTGAGGATTTGAAAATCGACGAGAAACCGAAGAAAACCAAATCGGGGCAGTACTCCACCAACGAAGAGACCCTGCAGAAATATGCCGACCACCCCATCGTGGGGAAACTGCTCGACTACCGACAGATCTCAAAGCTGAAAAGCACCTATGTGGACAGCCTCCCCGACCTTGTCAACAAGCGCGACGATCGCATCCACACCACCTATATGCAGGCTGTGGCCGCCACGGGCCGCCTCAGCAGTCAGAACCCCAACCTTCAAAATATCCCCATCCGCACCGAGCGGGGACGGGCAGTTCGCAAGGCTTTTATTCCCACAGATGGTGACCACATCATTTTAGCTGCCGACTACTCCCAGATCGAGCTCCGCATCATGGCCGAGCTCAGCGGCGATAAGGGGATGCTCGATGCCTTCGAAGCGGGCGAAGACATCCACGCAGCCACTGCGGCCCGCGTTTTTGGCGTAAAGCCGGAAGACGTAAGCCGCGAAATGAGGAGCAAGGCCAAGGTGGTGAATTTCGGTATCATATATGGAATCAGCGCTTTCGGACTTTCGCAGCGCATCGGTGTGCCGCGCCATGAAGCGGCCGAATTGATCGAAAACTATTTCGAGCAATATCCCGATGTGAAGGCCTACATGGACAAAAGCATTGACGGCGCCCGTGAAAAAGGCTACGTTGATACGGTCATGCAGCGGCGCAGGTACCTGCCCGACATCAACAGCAAAAACGGCACGGTGCGCGGTTTTGCCGAAAGGAATGCCATCAACGCGCCCATACAGGGCTCAGCTGCCGACATGATCAAAATGGCCATGATACAGATCGGAAAGGCCATGGACGATGCGGGGTTGAAATCAAAAATGATCCTTCAGGTGCACGATGAATTGGTATTCGATGCGGTGAAGGAAGAACTTGAGCCCCTGAAGGAAATGGTAGAAAAACTCATGCGCAATGCCATGCCTTCACTCAACGTGCCTATTAAAGTCGACATGGACACGGGAGAAAACTGGCTGGAAGCGCATTAAAACACCGTTTTTTCTTGTAACATTCTACTGCCATATGCGGTAAAAGCAGGAAACTTTAGGTGTCACGAGTGATTTGCACACTGCTTTGTTAGCTGATAAGCCGAACACGGACCTTGTCGGGCGGAGGTAGAATTAACTTTGCTAGACCCCATACAATCAACACAATGAATTTAAGACAAAAAACTGCCGGAATTTGCCTGATCGTTGCTTCTGCGGCCTTCTGGACGGCTTGCGGCGAAGCGCCTAAAGGCGATGACGCCATCACCGATACTGAAGCAACGGCTGCGGCTGACGGTCAAAATGATCTGGACAAGGCTGAACGCGTAAAGCACGTTTTTCGGGCAGTGCCCTCTCCCATGGAGATGGCTTCCATGTTGAAGAAAACAGGGGCCACCTACAATGCCGATTTGCTCAATGATGTGAAAAATGTAAACAAGTACAACACCTCAAGGAGTCAGGCCCTCAATCTTGGGATTTACGGAGCGGGCCTCAGCTATACAAGCGTGTTCAACCAGAACCAGGAGTCGATAATTTATCTCTCTTGTGCCAAGAAACTGGCTGACAACCTTGGGGTATCAAAAGCCTTTGATGATGAGACCATCGAGCGAATGGAATCGAATGTCGACAACAGGGATTCGCTGCTTAACATCGTATCGGAAACCTATTACATGCTCGATGCCTACCTTAAGGAAAACGGTCGGGAGAACATTTCTGCCATGGTGGTCGCAGGCGGATGGGTTGAAGGACTGCACATATCCACTTCGGTGGCCATGAGCAGCGAAGATCCTTCGGATGAATTGCTATCGCGCATTGCAGACCAAAAAATTTCATTGAAAAACCTCATTAAGCTCATTGAAGATTACAACACAGGCGAAAAGCTTGATGAAGTGCTGACAGACCTCAAAGCTTTGAGTGATGTTTATGAAACTGCTGTAAAGGTTGAAACCAGCGAATCAAAGAAGAGTAAAGATAGTGACGGAATGGCTGTAATAGGTGACAATGTCACCACAACATTCAGTCCGGAGGGTTTGGAAGAAATTCACCGCGCAGTTCAGGAAATAAGGGCGCGCTACATAAGCTAATTTGAATATTAAATCATGAAAGCATCTCCTCTTTTCGTGCTGCTCACAATTGCAGCATTCTATACCGCCGATTTGCAAGCACAGTGCCGCATTTTCGTAAAAAACAATTGCGCTGAGGCCATGGGCGAGTACGTGCCAAGTGAAAACTACAGTGCAACCAAGTTAATGCCGGGCGATGAAGCCGAACTGGCCATGACATTCTCCAAAGGCGAAGACTACCGACTGCTCATATGCAGTCAGTCCACACTCGGAGACGTAGAGTTTAAGATCTTCGACGCGAAAAAAAACCTCCTGTTTGACAATGTTGAGGAAGAATTCACGAATAGCTTTGACTTCAGGGTGCCGGGTACTCAAGAGCTGACAGTAGCCGTAAAAGTGCCCCAAAACAATACGCAGGCGCTCAGCCCTCAGGGCTGCGTAGCGATCATTGTAGGAAAAAAGGTGACACCGTAAGAAAAGAACAAAGATTAACGGGAGACTCAACCGATTCCCGCACATAATTCAATTCATCAAAAAAGGGAGCCTGGCTCCCTTTTTTTAATTTCAATTATTTTACACACTGCACGTCGACTTCACATTGCAGGAACACTCAATCGTGATTAGCGAACAATGAGCTTCTTCACTGCACCTTGATCATTTGCCGTGAGGCGCACAAAGTATACGCCAGGTGCCAAGTGACTCACGTCATATGTTGCGATGTATTTTCCCGCTGCACGTTCTGTAGAAAAAAGTGCGTCGAGGGTTCGACCTGAGATATCTATCACTTCAGCAGTGACCCGGCCGGGTACTGCGATTTGATACTCGAATGTAAATTGATCAGCTGTGGGGTTAGGATATATCTTAATCCCGTCAGCCATGGAAAATTCATCGTCGGTACTTACAGTGAGTGGATCGAAAATATTGATGTCGTCGATGTAAATATTATTTCCGGCCAGGCTCGTAAACTCAAAGCGCGCCTTAAATTCGGGGTTGAGCATAATAGAGATGATATTCGGGACGCTGACTTCTTCCCAATCACCAGGTCCGGAGGGCACAAATTCACCAGGCACATTTCCGCTCACAGTCGGCAAGTCATTCATAGTGATGGTCACAAAAGAATTCCATAGCGAACCGCAATTTCTGGAAACACTAACGACCAAGCGGTCATTGGAATTACTATTTCGCCTGGCGTGGGCGTACTTAAACGTAAATTCAGCATTCTCGGAGACAGAGCTCAAATCGATTGTAGGAGTTTCAAGATGCTCTTCGGCACCATTCGCATTAAATCGGCCCCTCACCCGCACACTTCGGTTGTTAGAGAAACCCACCGAGTTGGCCATTTCCCACTGCCTGGTCATATCACCATCAGGGTTGGCAACAACCCAGTTTTCCTGCAGGTGCAAAATTTCACTAAAGGATTCAAAGTTTTCGTAAAACGGAATTGCCATTTCTCCTTCGGGCACCACTGTTATAATTTCATTCTTGGTCACCGTCAATTCACCCAAGGGATTTGATACTGTCAAAGTAACACTGTAATTGCCCGGCTCGCTGAAAGTCACTGTAGGGTTCTGTGCTGTTGATGTCGCTGGTTGGCCTCCCTCAAAACTCCACGAGCGAGACGTCACACCGTTATAGGAAATATCGTTAAAAGTTACCTCATTTCCGGGACATACCGCACCACCACCTCCGGATATCACGAAGTCAGCAAAGCAAACCTCATCGGGCAGATTCACCCCTGTGAAAGTTAAGTTAGAATTTGTTGTAAGTTGATTGCGCTGAGCAATGGAACTATTGAGTGCAGCCCTCATTCGGCTGGCCTGACCTGCGGTAAAATGCTTTGAACAAGAAGAATACTCCATTATGTTTTCGGCATTGTCGAGGGTCCCACAAGATTCACCTGTCAGGTTGCACGAAGTCCACCCAATGGTATTGGGAGTGTCACCTACGCCGTCATCAAAATTACAATTGCTCGCCACACCCGGGTTATTGGTCGGACCCCAAAGGTGTTCCAAATTGATCCAGTGGCCAACTTCGTGACTAAGGGTGTGTGACCGCTGCTGATTGGATGTTCCGACCCGACCTACGTATGAATGGGTAATGTAGATGGCATCTACTGCGGATCCCTGTGATCCGTTTACCGAACTCGGAATCAAAGTGAAGCCGGCAGTGTTGCCTTCAATTTCTGCGCAAACATATACGTTCAGGTACCTGTTTCTCGGCCATTGAGGCGAAACGTTGAGTAGGCTAAAGCCTCCGTCGAAAGTGAGGCTGCTCAAAGTTCGTACAACACCGTTGGTGCAGGCTCCGTTGGGGTCTTTGCGCGCTCTGCGAAATTCGATGTTCACATCGCCGATTACTCCTTGAAAAGCAGGTTGCACCTCTCCTAATTCAGGATTGGATGCTGAAAAGTCTTCATTGAGTACTTCAATAGCTGATTGCACCTGGGCTTCAGAAATATTCTCAACGCCGCCTGCATGCACAATATGAAAAACGACGGGCACCACGAGCGTTTGGCCGCTGCGACTTCCCGATTCTTCATACTCGGCGGTGTGCTTTTCCAGCTCCAGACGGGCCTCTTCTGCCGCTTTACGGGCACCCGGATTTTCATGAAAAAACTTTTCAGTCATGTCGTGTTTACCACAATTAAAATCATGGGCAGCATCGTGATTGTGACCGCTATGGTCATCGGTTTGAGCGAGTGCTGTCAAGGTGAAAAAAAAGGCGGCCGAAAGAAAAACTAAAGTTTTGATATACATTGTTTAATAGAGTAAGTTACAAATTTAGATGAATGGTTATCCACACGGATGGCAATTATGCCGTACACCATACATCTTAAATACAGTCCAAAAATACAAAACCCTAACGAAACAGTCGGAAACGGGATTTTCGACTTGGAAAGCTACGGTTCAGTAATTGCCCGATGGAGGTCCGCGATCAGATCGTCTGCATCCTCAATGCCCACGCTCAACCTGATCAGGGAGTCAGTAATTCCGCATGCCCTGCGAACATCGGCCGGAATGGATGCGTGGGTCATGGTGGCCGGGTGTCCGATAAGGGATTCCACTCCACCCAAGGATTCGGCCAGGCTGAATAGCTTGCAGCGATTGAGCACATCGTGTGCGGCCGCAGTCGTATCATCTTTCAGGCTGAAGGAAACCATGCCGGTGAAGGCGCTCATCTGTCGCTTGGCAATTTCGTGGCCGGGATGGCTTTCCAATCCGGGGTAATACACCTTGTCGACCGCATCCTGCTCCAGTAGCCACCGAGCCACCCGGTCGCCGTTTTGGCTGTGGCGCTCCATGCGCAGGTGCAGGGTTTTTACGCCTCTCAGGACAAGAAATGCATCCTGCGGACCGCAGACAGCTCCTGATGAGTTTTGGATGCGGTACATTTCCTTAGCGATGGCCTCGTCGTTGGTCACCAAAGCACCCATCACCACATCGCTGTGGCCGCCGAGGTATTTGGTCACCGAGTGCATCACCACATCGGCACCGAGATCGATGGGCCGCTGCAGGCAGGGCGTGGCGAAAGTATTGTCCACAGCGAGTATGGCTTTCCCCCTTTTTACCACGGCCGCAACGGCTTCAATATCGATCACGTTCATCATGGGGTTGGTGGGCGTTTCCACCCAAATGAGCTTGGTCTTTTCATTCATCAGGGCTTCAATTTTGGCCGCATCCTGCATGGGAGTGTAGTGAAACACAATGCCGTATTTCGCAAAGATGCCTTGGAAAAGGCGGTAAGACCCTCCGTACAAATCATTGGTGCTGATGACTTCATCGCCCGGATTGAGCATTTTGAGCAGGCAGTCGATGGCCGCCAACCCACTGGCGAAACAGGCGCCGTATTTAGCGTTTTCGAGCGCTGCCAGGTTGGTCTCAAGGGCTGCCCTGGTGGGGTTTGCCGTGCGTGAATACTCAAAGCCCTTGTGGGCACCGACCCGCTCTTGGGCGTATGTGGTGGTTTGGTAAATCGGGGTCATGATGGCCCCCGTGGAAGGGTCGGGTTCGACGCCCGCGTGAATGGCTTTTGTGGCAAATTTCATATCCGAAAAACTTGGTGATTACGACAGGGATAAAGGTAGACAATGATCACTCCGGGCGAGCGTCGCGGTTTTTCCTGGCCTTAGCGGTAGACTTTAGCCAGCGTGGCAGCACCACCGCCCCGATAAAGAGATAGGGGTAATAACTCACCAATCGCCACACGAGGGCCAAAGCGGCAACGAGTCCCATGGGGATAAATTCGCGGAGGAATCCGGAAAAAGCAAACTCGGCCACTCCCGAACTGCCCGGGGTGGGGCTGATGAGCATGATGACCCACATCACCAGCTGCCGGGCGTAGATGAGCATGTGATCGCCAAAGTTTGAAACCAATGGATAATCGGGGTTGGCAAAGGCCAAAATCAGAAAGTTGACCACCCAGTAACGCGCCGTCCACGACGCGTAGGTAGCGCCGAACGATTTGGCCCAGTAAGGGAAGTTCTTTCCGCGCAACTCGCGGCTTGCCGTGATGATGTCATCTCCAACTTCAATGACCTGATAGCGCCACCTGCGCAATACGGGCAGCCGAAAAATTTGGAGCAGCAAATATTTCAAGCTGCGTGGCGCGAAGAAAATGCCAACCAGTATGGCCGTGGTCATCAGGAAAATGAAAGCATAACCAACCCAAAAAATTCCCTTTGTGCCCAGCGTTGTACCGAAGAGGGTGAGCTGCATACTGACAGGAAAAAGGTTGGATGTGCCGACCACGAGTAGCACCACTGCCACCATCGTGATGTAAAAAAGCTCATCGAGCAGGGCCGACACCAGGACAATGGCCGTGCTCTTGCGGAGCTTGATGCCCTCCCGATTTAGTATGAACATGGCGATCCCCGAACCGCCCACAATACTCGGCGACAGTGCCGAGGCAAACT
>JAIVHQ010000208.1:30089-41178 GCA_020200995.1 Flavobacteriales bacterium | reverse complement strand
TGACAGGACTGACCTTGGAATTCACAGGGTTTCCGCTTTGAATGCGGGAGGAACCAATATTGCCAATGCAGACGGTACCGTATTTTTTAGCTATCCCGATCAGACGCGCTTTGATATTGACGACCATAACTTTGACTGCGAGGCATCATTCTTCCACGAAGGGTTTATTTATCTTTTTACCAGGCACCGCTCCGACCGACGCACCAAGATGTACCGTGTACCCGCCGACACCGAAACCCAGCATGTCGCCGAGCTTCTGGGGAGTTTTGAGACGGGTGGTCGCATCACCGGAGCGGATATAAACGCAAACGCAACCATTGTGGCGCTTACGGGCAACCGTACAAGCGGAAATTGCTTTGTGTGGAAACTCTACGACTTTGAAGGGAGTAATTTCTTTTCCGGAAAAAAGGAGCAGGCCATCATGGGGCCCTTTTCTCAATTTGGTCAGGTGGAGGGTGTGCGGTTCAAATCAGACACCGAGCTTTACATCACCTGTGAAGAGACGGAGGAGTTCGGAGTGGCTGCGAGGCTTTACCTGATGGAGGAGTTTTAAAATACAGTGACGTTGAACTTGTTTTGAGCTGCTGAGGTAATCAACCTTCAAGAATATTCATCGATTCTTCAGCGGTCTCCCATTCCTCCATTTTTTTGCTCAACTTCGATTCCAGCCAAGTGAGTTTCTCCTGGTATTTTTTCAACGCTTCGGCATCCGAAGGATCTATATCACCACCCTTTGACCGCAGGTCTTCCAAATCTGTTTCGAGCTTTTCAATGTCGCGCTCCAGTCCCGAAATCTTCTTTGAAAGTTGCCACTTTTCTTTTTCGTTGCCACCTTTTTGTTTGGCCGCCTGACTTTTTACTTTCTTTTGCTCGTATTCAAAGTCGCGGATAGACTCGGCTTGCTTCATTTCCAAAAACTCCGAAATATCGCCGGGAAAAACGGTCATATCACCGTTTTTTATTTCCATAACACTTTCCGTGAGTCCTTTGAGGAAGTCTCTGTCGTGCGATACGATCAGCAGGGTGCCGTCAAACTGTTGCAAAGCCTGCTTGAGGACATCCTTGGCCCTCATGTCGAGGTGGTTTGTGGGCTCATCGAGCACGATGAAGTTGTATTCGTGAAGCAGCAGCTTACACAATGCCAGTCGGGCGCGTTCGCCGCCTGAAAGCACTTTTACTTTCTTGAATACATCATCGCCGCTAAACATGAAGGCACCGAGCAGCGACCTCACTTGCTTGCGGTACTCGCCCGTGGCTTCGTTGTCGATTACATCGTGCACCGTCATATCAACAGGCAGCTCTTCACTTTGATTTTGGCTGTAGTAGCCGATATCCACATTGTAGCCGAGCTCACATTCGCCCTTGTATGGCGTCAGTCCCGCGATAACTTTTGTCAATGTTGTTTTGCCTGCGCCATTCTTACCGACCAGCGCAACCCGCTCACCGCGTGCGATTTCAAAATTGACGTGTTCGAAAATGCGTTTGTCGTCGTAATACTTTCCCAGGTCGTCTCCTTTCACCACTACTTTTCCCGATCGGGGTGCCGGCCTGAACCTGAAACCGAAGTTGGAAGACTCCTCATCGTCCACCTCTACGATATCCATTTTGTCCAGCTTCTTGATAAGGCTTTGTGCGAATGAAGCTTTACTGCTCTTGGCCCTGAACTTATTGATCAGCTGTTCAGTCTGCTTGATTTCTTTTTCCTGGTTTTTCTTGGCATCGAGTTGGCGTTGAATCACCTCTTTTCGCTGCTCGATAAATCGGGTGTAGGGCATGGGGTAGTCGTAGGCTTTCCCGTTCACCAGTTCGAGTGTTCGGTTCGTTACCTGATCAAGGAATGTGCGGTCGTGGGAGATGAGTAGCACAGCACCTGTTTGATTTTTCAGGTATTTTTCAAGCCATTGCACCGATTCCATGTCGAGGTGGTTGGTCGGCTCATCAAGCAGGATAAGGTCGGGCTTTTTCAATAGGATTTTGGCCAGTGCCACCCGCATCTTCCATCCACCGCTGAAGGTGTTGAGGGGTTTTTCAAAGTCCGAGCGCTCGAATCCAAGTCCGAGCAGCACGCGTTCCACTTCTTCCGCTTGGGTATTGATGTCATGCATTCCGAGTTGTACCGCGACTTTATTGAGGTCTTCGGCCAGGTCCATATAGCCTGAACTTTCGTAATCCGTTCGGCGCTCTAGCTCCCCTGTCAAACGATCCAGCTCTTTTTCGAGGCTCCGCACCTCTTCAAATGCTGTCATCACCTCGTCATACACTCCGAGGGTCGATACGAAGTCGAGGTCTTGCGGCAGGTATCCCAGGGTAAATTCCTTGGGCTTGATTACGCTGCCCTCATTCGGTTTTACGGCGCCCAGTATAATTTTAAGCAGGGTCGACTTACCCGCGCCGTTTTTTCCTACCAGGCCTATTTTGTCATTCTCGCCGATGAACACCTGGATGCCGTCGAACAGCACCCTTTCGGCAAATGCAAGTTTTATATTTTCAATCTTCAACATGCTGTTTCAGCTGATATTTGTAGCGTGGTTCTACCCGTCGTTTTTTAGGCTTTCATTCTCATAAATATGCCTGTTTAGCCGTGTTTTATTCGAACAAGCCATGCGCCGAGACTCCTTTTTTCGCGGGTGCAAAGGTCGATGAAAAAAATGGTTATAGAAAACGTACTAACTGAAGGCGGTTTTTCTGCGCATAAAAAAAGGGGCGATTGCTCACCCCCTTTTGAAGTTCTATATACGTCGTGCAATCAGAAGCTCCAAAGGTCGTGCTCCAGAACGAAGAGTTGTTCTTTGATCTCCTCGGCCTTCAGCAGGGCATCAATACCTCGATGGGTATCTGAAATTGGCCTGTTGTACACGTTGCTCTCTTTGATGATCGTCGATGCAAACATTCGTTTTTGGAACAAGTCGTCGAATGACCTCCTTTCGGCATCATTCATCCTGTTAAAAGAGTCCCAATTTGCAAACACGTAGCGACACTCCGGGAAGTATAACCAGAAGAGGGTTTCGAAGGCGCCTGTCGGTTCACCTTCATCCATTCTCTCTTTCATCGGTGCTATACCGATGATGCGGATATATCTTTCGGAACGCTGTCGATCAAAAAACCAATCTTCCTTAATCCTGTATTGGGTAATCTCGTCGGATTCCAGTTCTATGGTTTGAATGCGTTCTATCATTTCACCCGTATCGGGGTCCATGGTAGAAGTGGTATCTACGTTTTCGTAGATGGCTTTCACATCACTCACCAACATAGGAGTCCTGAAGTCGTCCTCCTGTCCGGATATACCCACGCTGTATGCGGTGATAGAGCCTTCAACAAGGAGGGCGTCCCGGATTACCGAGAAGAGGTTTTTCATACCATTCGACTCGTCAAGTGGATAGTAGAGTGGCAAGTTCATTTTTTCGCGCAGGTTGATGTCTTGCCACACGCGACGGGCCCACATCACATCCGCTTCTCTGATGAAGGGATACTGCACAACCTTTTTAGTTTTGTTGTGCTCCTTGATCCATGCGCCATCGAGCACAGTCTGGGCTGTGGCATCCTGCGAAATGCAAAGTACCGTTACCGCTGTGAGGGCCGAAGTGATAAGTGATGTCAGGATTTTCATAATTGCTTATTTTAAAATGCGCGTAGATTGATACTACCCAGTGCACGAGTAGAGCCATCGGGCGCCTGTGCACGGATGTTTTCAATGATGACCGTTTGGTTTCGACGCACCAGCTTCAACAATTCCTGCTGATCAGCTGTAAGGCGATTGCTGTTCGATTTTAGTGTCCTTACATCTCCACCCGTAATCACGGTCAGTTCAAATGATGTAACAGGAAATTTAAGGTCGAATACAAAATCTTCCAAATCGGCAATGACTCCTAAGGCAGCAGTCAGGTCAGCACGGGCCACAGTATTGTCAGCAGGTCCTTTACCTGCAAACTTGGCAACGGGATCGGGAACTGATTTTACACGAAATTCAAAGGAACCCATGTTTTTCCTATCTCCATTGATTTCGGCACTTACAGAAACCGTCGCTTTTGTACCTTTTTTAAGGTCAGTTACAATGTAGGTTCCGTCAGCTTGCTTTACCAATCTACCATTATCGATAGAGGGAAGCAACGCATCCTGGCTGATACCGGGCACTGAAATGGCTACGGGGTTTTCCACACCGCGGTAAAGCACATTCATTCGAATGGGTGATACCACCAGCGAAGGACGAGCCACTTCATAATTGGCATCATATTGCTTGTAGATATAACCACCGGCAGGATTTCTGAATTTGATGATACCTTGCCAATTTTTATCACCGATGCTGTTCGCAGGCAGTCTAAGCTTTCCATATCCGTCAGATCCCATGGGCACTTTCACAGCGCCTTCGGGCAATTCTGTCGCACCTGAATCGAGCTTGGTACCCTCAGGGGCAAGATAAATTTCCGGAAGGTTGGTATTGTCATAAGCCGCGAGGAAGACATCTGCACGGAAAGAGTCTCTCTCCAGCACATATGTTTTTTCAGGAATAACAACGGCTTGCAGTGCCGTAAATTTAAACGAAGCTGCGTCAACATCGGCAAACAAGTATCCGAGCACATCGGATTCAGCGTTTCGCACATCGCTTTGCAGCTTTGACAAAATAGTCGTAGTAGCCGCGAGCGGAACGTGGTAAAAGTTAAGCGACTCCCAATTTGTCAAGGTACCGGAAGCGTCTTTTACTTTAGTCGGATAGGTAAACAAACTGTCCAAAGCTTGCATAAGCCCGGGATTGCCGCCTACCATTCCTTTGAGCAAATCACCATATGCTTCCATTTTCTGACGGAGCACGGCGGCACGGTAGTTATTACCGTCGGCGTGATCATCTTCTTTGGGTCGGTCGGGCTCAGCCCCGATCATCAAAGTGGTGTTTGTCCATGTAAGAAGCGTTGAAAGCTGCGTACTGTTGCGATAGTTTTCCATCGAAAGTGACTTTTGTTGTTTCCAGACCATCGTTGATGGTGATGAAAGCATCCAGGATCTCTTTCGATACGTTAAGGGCCAGAAGAGCGGTAAGTACGAGGTACATCATACCGATCATCTTCTGCCTTGGTGTTTCTTTACCTCCGGCCATTCAATTAGAACTTTAGTCGTTTGTATTTAAAATGGACAATGATTAACCTCGGTTAGTTGCCGGCTGATTCATCGCTGAAAGCATGTTACCGTATACCGTGTTGAGATCGGAGAGGTTGTGCGCAAGCTCATTAATGTTTTTCTTGTAGAGCTTTGTATCTTCTATAGAGTCATTTAGATTTTGCATGAGCTCTGTAATGCCTGAGTACAATTGCGACGAAGTTTGCAGCTCGGTAAGTTGAACTTCGTACATTTTGTTGAGGTCAGACAAGTTGGTGGTCATCTTTTGCAGGTGTTCTCCTGCAGTAGCACCCGCTTCCTGGTTGTCGGCGAGGCCTGTCAGCGCTTCTGAGGCCCTTGAATAGGTATTAGTAAGCTCACCCACCTTAGCAGTTGCGCCTTTCAGCGATTCCGCATATTCATTGGTCGCCACAGATGCGTCGGAAATCTCATTGAGTTTTGCTGCCTGCGAACTCAGGCTGCGCAGGCCTTCTCCGAGACTCGCGATAAGTTCAGGTTCTATTTTGGCCTCCTCGAGCATGTGATCCAATTGTTCTGTAATGGAGTCATCATCGCCGCTGAGAGCAGGTGTTTCTGAATGTACGGGCTCACCGCTGCGCAGCTCGGGATACACGAGGGTCCAATCGATTTCTTCATGGATCGGTTCAAATGCCGAAAAGAAGAATATTACCGCTTCAGTCGAAAGACCGATGGTGAGCATTAAACCGGCACCAGGCCAGTGTTGTATTTTGAAAAGCGCACCGAGTATTACGATTGCTGCTCCCCAGCCATACAGTTTGGCCATAAACTTTTTCCATCCTTTACTTCCTGGTTTCATGTTTTTTGTGTTTGAAAGTTGTTTTTTTCCTTGCTGTTTCGATTAATTCCAGTCCTCGGGACTGCCTGTTTTTCCCCTTCCGAGATAGCTCATCACGGAACGGAAGCCGATATAACATTTAGCTGTGTCCTGGTACTCGTAAGTCCGCGTGCCGTTCTGCAGGTAATAGGCAACATCTTTCCACGAGCCTCCGCGAATCACCTTCCGCTTGAGGGCGGGAGGATCATCAGCCAAAGCATCATATTGGTATTCTGCGTTCAAATCATGTGCAAATTCATAGACTGACTCATCATAAGCGGTGTTGGTCCACTCAGCTACGTTGCCCGCCATACAAAACAGTCCGAAACCGTTGGGCTCATAGCTCGCAACGTCAACGGTTTGAGCGCCATCGTCATCAATATAGTCACCGCGCTGCGGTTTAAAGTTAGCAAGGGGACATCCGAGGATGTTTCTGATGTAGGGCCCTCCCCAAGGGTAGGGGCTCTTGTCGAGGCCTCCGCGTGAGGCGTATTCCCACTCTGACTCGGTGGGCAGTCGAAAGCGCTGAACATATGTTTCACCATTGTTTTGCTTCCAGGTACTGAGCAGCTGAGAGCGCCACACATTAAAAGCCTTGGCTTGCGTCCACGACACACCAACTACGGGGTAATTGTCATAAGCGGGGTGCCAGAAATACATTTCAGTCATGGGCTCATTAAATGCATAAGTGTAATCGTGCACCCATACCAAAGTGTCAGGGTAAACATTGATTACCTCTCGAATTATAAATTTGCTTCGGTCCGAGTGGCCCGTGATGGCATTGTTTTGGCCTTTGACGTTGGTATATGAAAGATCCAGGTCTCTGCCTTCTTTTCTGGCGGCTTCCAAAAGATCGATCCAGTAATATTCGAATTTCAATTTACGCGTGTCTATCTCCTTGCGGCGATAGAAACGCTCGTATTCCGGAAGGTAGAGGTCGGCGAGCTCCTCTCGCTCGTCTTCTCCGTTCCAGTCGATTGGTTCCCTCCAATTAATGATGGGAGGATCAATCATATCTCCGTACTCATCTTCCTCGATGACGTGCTCACCAATTCCGGCCTCGCCGAGGTATTTGTGAGCGATGGAATCGCGCACCCAATACACAAACTGGCGGTATTCGTTATTGGTAATTTCAGTATCGTCCATGTAGAACGCACTTACGGTAACTCGCTTGGAGTTATTGACGTGCGCATAAGGCACATCCTGGTCATCGGGTCCCATAACGTAGCTTCCGAAGTGAATATAGTTCATCCCGTAAGGGTTGTACTGTATCCAATCTTCGCGGGGCTGAACGCCGACGAGTTCTCCGCGATTGCCTCCCACACAGCTTAAAAGCGTGGATGCGACAATCATCATAAAGAGCAGATTTTTCATTCCTTGCAGGTGTTTAATCCTCATTTTGCACGTTTCAACACGATTTTTACGTATGCTTACCTCAATGGTTTCAGGTAGTGTTACAAAAATCTTGGGTTCTTATATACGCGTGTTGGTAAAGGTTTTTCAAGCTTGTGACAGAAACTCACCATAAGTTCGTGGCTGCCGCTGCTGTAATTGTTCAATTGTGACGTTGTAAAGTCATAGGAATAACCGACGCGTAAAGTACTTTTTCCATTTGGCATTTGGTATTGGTACCCTGCCATGGGTGCGACGGCATCCTGCACCCTGTAGGTCATACCAAACCAGAAGGTGTTGTCGTACATAACGGTGGCGTTCGCATCAAATTGTGCGGAGGCCAAATCTGTCTTGGCCATGATGTGCGGGGTGATTACAATCTGCGGGGTGATTTCAAAGTTGTAACCGGCCATTAAATAATAGTGTCGTGCCAGTCGAACATTCAGTGGCTCAAGATTTCCGGCGGGTAGGTGAATGGCCGAAATTCCCGCATACCACTTGGGATTATAAATGTATGCTCCAAAACTCGCGTCGAGTGCAGTTGCGTTTTCGCGAAACTGCGGAATAAAATTATCACCGGTTCCCGTGCCTATTCCCGTCGCCACCCCGTCAGAACTATAATTTTGGGCGATCCAGTCGGGCATTACTGTACTGTTCATAATTCCAACGGCTGCTCCCAGACTCAATTTTGTTTGACCGCTTAACTTTAAATGATAGGCATACGAAAGCCTAACCGCAGTTGAAGAAAGAGGACCGAGTTCGTCGTAATAAACGCTGATTCCTATACCACTTCTAATGGATTCAATGGGACCGTTGATGTTTAGCAAACCCGTATTGGGTTGACCGGCAAAGCCCGCCCATTGCTGCCTGCCCAAAAGGGTACCGCAAATGGCATCCTGGGTGCCTGCGAAGGCGGGATTTATACTCAGACGATCGTACATGAATTGGGTAAACTGGGGTTCTTGTTGTGCTGATGCATAGGTTGAAACACCAAGAACAATAGTGAAAGCGATAGCGTACTTTTTCATTCAGTCTAATTGGTTTTCTCTACAAAAAAACAACCCCTGTTACGGGGCATTTTTCACTTAGAGTGGCACTAAAATAGGTATTTTCCCTTACGGGCAAAAATTTTTGTGAAATCCAACACCCCAAATGACGCATAAAATGGGAATCCCGACAAATTTTTTTCAAGTTAATTTGCGGTAGGTGCGCCACCAAAGGTCAGGGACCTCACCCGAAGCAGCCAGTTCGTAATCATTGTAATTGCAGGGGATTAAGTGGTGTCTCACGGGACGTCCTGTATCGCCCTCGGCGTAGGGTACATTCATCCACCATTTGTCAGTTCTTTTGCTCTTGAAAAAAGTGATGTGCTCACTTCCTTCAGGCATCTGCACTTTGTATTCTAAAAAATCGGGTTTGTTCATCAGCGGATACTCCTTAATCCGGTTGCCTAGACCCTCGGCAGCGTGCCACACGATTTGGGCGATGAGCATGGCCGTTTGCCGTGCCGGGTCGTGATCGGGATTATAATTAAAAATGCCCAACGTGCTGCACTTGTCGCCCAGCCCTGCATATCTCGCAAGTCGGCATATTTCCTCACCTGTGAATCCGTTGGGCTGAAAGCTGCCAGGCCCGTCTGCGTTTTTGATGCTGCCCGTATCTACACTTAATATGTCTGCCTGGCGCAAATGGGGCTCCATGCACCGCGGATCGCTTTTAACCTCCCCGAGCCTTACCGTGTCAAAGTAGAGCTTGTCCATCAGTAGCAGGGTTTCAGGGTCGTTGAGATAGTTTTGATACCCCAAAACGCTGAGGTTAAAAAGGTAACTTGGCTTGTGGATCACAATTTTACTCAGGTAGTTTTCTTCCGAAAGCTCTTCCCTGAATTCACCCATGTCTACGCGGGCATCTGCGATGGCAAGATTTACCGTCGATTCCAGAATTTCGTAGGCGGCATAAATGGCAAAGGTTAGGTCCTGCCTGCCGCCGATTACTACAGCCATGGTGCGGTGCAGGGCCAATCCGCTGATCACATATTGAAGTGCAACCTGCGTATCCTTGGCCGTGGCGCCTTGCTTTATGTTGCCCAGATCGGCGATCTTCAACCCGGCATCTGGCAGGTGTAAGCTGTAGAGCTTCTTGCGAATTTCGTCAGGGGCGCAAATCATGCTGCCGTCGGCATTTCGCTCGTCGATGCCTACGATGACCAGGTCGGCCTCGTCGATGTCGGGAAGCCTGCCTGGCGTGTGAATGTCTATGGGTCTGAAAGGTGCGTTGCCGCGCTGTTTTATCGAAAGCTCCGCCACCTCCTCATCTATCGGGTCGAGATAGAAAGAGAAGTCGTCCGAGGGCTTCATTTTTTACTGCCGGTCTTCTTGGTGGATCGTTTGGTGGCTTTTTTTGCAGCGGGTTTTTTGGCTGCAGTTTTTTTGGCTGTGGGCTTCTTGGGCGCCGTTTTGGTCGCTCCTTTTGATTTCGCACCCCGACTGCCGCGCTCGGGAGCGGCTTCGGCCAGTTTAACGCACTCCTCATAGGTGAGCTTTTCTACTTCTACATCTTTCGGCAGGCGCACATTCTTTTTGCCTGCTTTGAGGTAAGGGCCCCACCGCCCATTGAGGAGCTGCATGTCGGGATCTTCGTCAAACTGGTGAATCAGCTTTTCTCGGTCGGCCTTTCTCTTGGCTTCGATAACTTCGATGGCGCGGTCTTTCTCAATGGTCAGCGGGTCATCGCCATCTGCCTCTTTGATGCTAAAGAACGCTCCTTTGTGTCGGAGATAAGGGCCGAATCGCCCCACGGCTGCCGTCACATCGGCATCTTCGTATTCACCCACCTTTCGAGGAAGCTTGAAAAGATCGAGGGCCTCTTCGAATGTGATGCTGGTAATGCTTTGGTCTTTTCGCAGCCCGGCAAATTTGGGTTTCTCCTCATCTTCCACCGATCCGATTTGCACCATGGGGCCGTAACGTCCGATGCGCGCAATGATGGGTTTTCCCGATTTCGGGTCGGTGCCCAATTCCCGCTCGCCCGAGGCGCGGTCACTGTGCTCGAGTGTTTCTTCCACATTTATATGGAAACCGGTGTAAAATTTCTTTAGCATCTCCGTCCATTTGAGCATGCCCTCGGCGATTTCGTCAAACTGCTTCTCGACCGAAGCCGTGAAGTCGTAGCTCAAAATGCGCTCGAAATGTTCTACCAAAAAGTCGTTTACAACGATTCCGATGTCGGTCGGAAAGAGCTTTGAACGTTCCACACCTGTATTCTCGGTGTTTATTTTTTCTTCAATGCCTTTGTCACTCAACACGATTTCGGTGTATTTGCGCGGATGGCCGTCGCGGTCTTCTTTTACCACATAGCCGCGCTTCTGCACGGTAGAGATGGTGGGGGCGTAGGTAGACGGACGACCGATGCCGAGTTCTTCGAGCCTCTTAACCAAAGCGGCTTCCGAGAAGCGCGGAGGATGGTTCGAAAAGCGCTGCGTGGCCGTGATGGCCTCGCGCATTACGTTTTCTCCAACCTTCATCGGTGGCAGCAAGCCCGACTCATCCTTTTCGCTTGAGTCGTCGTCATCGTCTGAGCTTTCCATATATACTTTGAGGAAGCCGTCGAATTTGATCACCTCGCCTTTCGCGAGAAAATGCAGCTCCGAGAAGTCACCGCCAACATCTTTTAGTCCGATTTTCACGCGGGTGCGCTCCAACTGCGCTTCCGCCATTTGAGAGGCGAGGGTGCGTTTCCAGATCAGGTCGTAGA